>CAUUIU010000075.1:0-10862 GCA_963545025.1 uncultured Sphingopyxis sp.
ATGTACGCGGGATCGATCGTCTCACCTACATCGCGCCATTCCGCCGCGATCGCATCGGCCAGGGCGGCGCTCGCGACCGCCAGTGGCGCACGTTGCGGCGTGCGCACTGGCCGTCCGTCGAGCGCGATGCCCCAGCCGCCGTCTTCTGCGACGACGGCAACGTCTTTCCAAAAGCGCTTCACAGGTCTTTGGGCGAACGCCAGCGGCGCGCGAGGAGCAGCGGCATCACCGCGAAATCGAACGCGCCGACCAGCACGATCGCAACGCCGATCCAGCGGTCGGTCGGCTGCCCCGCCAGCGAAAAGCCGCCGCTGATCAGGATGAAGCCGATGGCCACGAACGCGACGCCCATCAGGCGCATCATGGTGATCGCGAAAAAGCGTTTCTTGGCGAGAGCATCGTCGGCTTGGGTCATGCGCCCTCCCTATCGCCGCCGAGGTGGCGCATCAACTGCGCGAGCGCGCCATGGCCGGTCGCCTCGACACCCTGAATCACGCGCTCGCGCTCATCGGGAGACTTGTTTTGCGACAGCTTGATCGTCGGCCGCCACGCGGTGATCCGCATTTCGAAACCGACAATAGCTCCCGTCATCTTGCTGAACAGCGCGGGGTTCATCTTGGCGCGCGTCCATGGCGGGGTCGCACCGACGCGCTCCTCATGGTTCGTCGACAACGTGTCGAGCTGTGCGACCAACGCCTCATCGTCCAGCTTCCGCACCACGCCTTCCATCTCGATCGCGACATAGTTCCATGTCGGCACCTGATCGGCTTCGGCATACCAGCTCGCGCTAACATAGGCGTCGGGGCCCTGCACGACGGCCAGCGCATTCACCCCGCCCAAATGACGGGTCAGCGCGTTGCCGCGCGCGAGGTGGAATTGCAACGTCGTCCGGTCCTCGCTCAGCACCACCGGGGCATGCGCGACGCGCGGGCCGTCGGGGGTGCTCGCGAAGATGGCGGCAAAGCCGATCTCGCGCACCAGCAATTCGGCGAGATCGTCCTGCTTGGGGCGAAAGGCGCTGTTGGGATGCATCAGCCCGCTTTGGGTGGGCGCGCCGAATGTTTCTTCGCGCTCGGTTTCTTGCCCGCGGGTTTCCCCGATGCCGGCTTGCCGGGCTTGCCCGGTTTCACCTTTGCCTTCGGCTTCGGCTTGCCCACGAAATCGGTCGGCTTGCTGTCGGCGGTGCGCCCGCGCCGCTCGCCGCGCCGCGCCTTGCGGATCTGCTTGCTGTGCGCCTTGGCCTGCGCCTTCAGCGCCGATTTGGGCGGCGGGCCTTTTTCGGCCGGGTCGATCCCGACCTCACCCAGCAGCAGATCGAAGCCGAGCGCGTCGAGGCTCGCGGCGAAATGCTCGGGCACTTCGGCGCTGATATCGATTGCGCCGCCATCGGGATGGTCGATGCGCAGCCGGCGGCTGTGGAGGTGCATCTTGCGGCTGATCGTCCCGGTCAGGAACGCACCCTTGCCGCCATATTTGCCGTCGCCGACGATCGGATGACCGATCGCGGCCATATGCACGCGCAGCTGGTGCGTGCGGCCGGTCAGCGGCTGCAGCTCGACCCACGCGGCGCTGTTCCCTGCACGCTCGATGACGCGGTAGCGCGTCTTCGACGCGAGGCCGCTGTCGTGGACGTGCATCTTCTCGCCGCCCGATCCAGGTTGTTTGGCGAGCGGCAGGTCGATCTCGCCCTGCTGGATGTCGGGCACGCCGACGATGATCGCCCAATAGGTCTTCTTGGCGCTGCGGTTCGAAAAGCTCTTGGCGAAATAGGCCGCGGCCTTTGGCGTCCGCGCGATCAGGAGCGCGCCCGACGTATCCTTGTCGAGCCGGTGAACCAGCTTCGGCCGCACCGGACCGTCGAATTTCAGCGCGTCGAGCAGGCCGTCGACATGCTGCTCGGTCTTGGTCCCGCCCTGCGTCGCGAGGCCCGGCAGCTTGTTGAGCACGATCGCGCTGGCATCGCGGTGGATCATCATCCCCGTCGCCAGATCGACATCGGCATCGGTGAGCGGACGCCCCTTGCGCGCCGGACGTGCGGCGGTTTCTACCGGCGGCGTCGGCATGACGAGTTTCTGCCCCGTCGCGATCCGGTCCGACACGTCGGCTTTCTTGCCGTCGAGCGTCAGCTGTCCCGATCGCGCCCAGCGGGCGAGCAGCGCGTGCGGCGTGCCTTCGCGGTGGCGCTTGAACCAGCGGTCGAGCCGGATGCCGTCATCCTCCTCGGCGATCGTCGCGCCATCGAGATTGGCTTTGGTCTCGCTCATGCCGGCACCTGCCGCACGATGAACAGGCCGAGCCCGCAGACGGCAATCGCACCGATGACCGACGCGAAGACATAGGCGGCCGCCTGAGCGTTTTGGCCGCGTTCGAAAAGCATCCAGAATTCCATGCTGAAAGAGGAAAAGGTCGTGAAGCCGCCGAGGATCCCGACGCCCACGAACAGCCGTGCGGTGTCGCCGCCGTCGCCGCGCGCGAGCGCGCCGATCAGCAGGCCCATGGCGAGGCTGCCGACGATATTGATCGACAGCGTTCCCCAGGGAAAGCCGGGGCCGAGCCGCGCAAGCATCGCCTGCCCGACCAGATGGCGGGCGCCGGCGCCGATCGCGCCGCCGATCATGACGGGAAACAGGCTGTTCATGTCGCTCGCCCTAGCCGGAAACGGCGGCGAGGCAAAGCGCGCGCTTTCTATGCGTCGGGCGGCGTCAACGCGGTCGCCGGCCTTTGGTGGGTGGCGCGCCAGTCGGCCGGGCGGATGAAACGGCCCTGCCAGATGCCGCGCCGCGTCGCCTGCGCTTCGGCCTCCTCGACCATATAGGCGTCGTTCGTCGCCACCGCCCAGCCCTGACGCACCATTTCGGCGCCCAGGTCGATGCCCTCGGGGAAGGGCCTGGTCCGGCAGGTGGCGAGGGTGCGGCCATAGCTGTCCCTTGCCGTCAGTTCGCAATGCAGCGGGCCGCGTCCGGCGAGCCTTTCCAACGCCGACCGCGCCTCGCGCCCGCACGCCCAACGGCTGCCGTCGCCGCGCGCGCAGTCCTGCCGATATTCGGCGGCGTCGATCCCCGTCAGCCGGATTGTCACCGGCGCGCTCTCCTGCCGCACGGTCAGGCTGTCGCCATCGATGACATGGACCAGCGGCACCGTCGTAACCGGTGCGGGCAGCCAGACCCAGGCGGCGATCGCCAATCCGGCGAGGAGCAGCAGCGCCAGAAAGGAGCGGAAGCGCCGGCGCCAGCGCAAGCGGGTGAGGGGAGAGGGGAGCAGCATCCTGCGTCTTGGACTGCCGGTGCCCTCCGGCGTTGGCAAGCGTGAATAAATTATTGACGATGAGAACAAAACGTGTCCATTTCGGACCAATTCCTCTCCTGCTGTCGGGTGCCGACTCATGCGCGGCACGGCTTTGGGTCCGATCTGGCGGCAAAGGCGAGCGAACAAAAAGAGAATATCGCCGGTTTGGCGACATAAGGGCGCCGGGGTGGAGCGATGGAGGTGCGGATGGGCAGGATGATCGAGCAGCAGGCGCCGCTTCGGACGACGGTTGCCGAATGGCCACGGAGCGATTTGACGGCAGCTTGGCCGCGCGCGGACGCGGACGGTGCGCCGCAATCGCTGCTGTTCGTGGGGACGAACGCCGGCGTCGATGTCGAGAGCGTCCATGGCGTCCGTCTCGCCGGGACCTTTCCGGCCTTGCGCGCCGCGGGCCAGATAAGGGCGATGGCGATGATCGACATCGTCTGGCTGTCGGCCGCCGAGACGATCGAACCCGAGCTGCTCGCCGATCTCTGCGCTGCTGCGCACGAGCGGGACTGCGGCCTGATTTGCGAAACTTCTCTGGCCGCGCTCGACCGGGTTGCGGCGGCGATACCCGACACTCTCGGCGTCGAATGGCTCGTCGATGCCGACGCGACCGACCGGCTGGTGGCACTCGCGGCGGTGCGGCGGTCGCAGCGGCAGATGGTCCACGAAGTGACGCGCGATCCCGCGATGGAACGCATCGACCGCTTGCAGGAAGAGGTTGCGCGCATCTCGCGTCTGCTCGGCGATCTGGCCGGGCAGCGCGCGGGGCTTCCCGGCACGCCGACGGGCTTTGCCCCCGATATTCAGGATTATGCCGAATATCCGGGCCAGGTGCGGGCGCCCGCGCGCGACTTTGCCGCGATGCCGCGCAGTTTCGTGCCCGAAGAGCGCATGATCGATCGCCAGCGCGCGAAAGCGGTGCGGCGGATGCTGCGCCAGCGGCGGATGCGCGAGCAATATTTCCCCGCCGACCTGTTCGCCGATCCGGCGTGGGACATGCTGCTCGACCTTTATGCCGCACGGCTCGAACGACAGCCGGTGTCGGTATCGAGCCTGTGCATCGCCGCCGCGGTCCCGGCGACGACCGCGCTGCGCTGGATCAAGACGATGACCGACGCGGGGCTGTTCCTGCGCGAAGCCGACCCCGAGGACGGCCGCCGCATCTTCATCGCGCTCGCCGAAGGCGCCTTTGACGCGCTGGCGCGCTATTTCGAGGCGCTGGAGGAATGAGGCCCTTCCCACAAAAAATCGGGGCCCGCCTTCGCGAGCCCCTCGATCGTCGGTAACCTCGACCGGTCAGCCAAACAGCCGCTCGGCATAGACGGCGCGTAACTGCACCCAATTGTCCCAGTGCGGCGTCGGCGTGCGGCCGCGAAGCTGTGCCTCGAGGACGTCGATATGCGCGTGCCAGCCTGCGCTGACGTTGAGCAGCGTCGCGGGGTCTTCGACGCGCTTGTGGACGATGGTCAGCAAAACCTCGTCGCCGTGCTCTTCGAGTGTGAAGGTCACTCCGCCGGTGCTGCCCCAGCTAATCGACAGCAGACGCGGCGCGTCGATCGCGGTGACCGCGCAGGTCATCCGGTGCTCCTCGCCGAAGCCTTCAGGGCGTTCGCCCGGCGGATCGGTGAGTTCGTCGTTGCGCCAGACGAGGTCGACCGGCGCGCCGACCTTTTCCTCCATTGCGCCCGCGGCGAGCCACAGGCGGCGCAAGTCGCCGTCGGTGAGGTACGACCAGATGCGCTCTACCGGACCGGGGAGCAGGCGGGTGATCGTCAGCGTCGCGGGGTCGGCGACCACGCCGTAATCGCTCTCGGCTAGTGCCATATTCATCGTCATTCTCCTTTGTTCCCGGGGAGGGGCTTCTTGGGGGGAAGGGGCGGCGCATCTGCCGTGCGCAACAGCTGTTCGAGGGTATCGAGGCGTCCGGCCCAGAAGCGGCGATAGACGCCGAGCCACTGGTCGGCGCTCATCAAGGGGACGGGGTCGAGGCTGCACAGATGCGTGCGTCCGCGCACCTCGCGGCGGACGAGGCCTGCACTCTCGAGCACCTTGATATGTTTCGATGCCGCGGCGAGCGACATGGCGAATGGCTGCGCCAGCTCGCCCACCGTGCGTTCGCCGACGGCAAGCTCGCCCAGCATCGCGCGCCGCGTGGCGTCGCCGAGGGCGTGGAAGATCGTATCGAGCGTGTGCGAATCATATTCAACCATGTGGTTGAATATTGTCGCTTAGGGTATGATTGTCAACCTTTCGGTTGAATATAGTATAATTGCTGCCTTTTCAGGGCTTTCCGGCGAGCCGCTCGGCGGCGTCCTCGTCATAGAGCGACCAGTTAGCGGGACATTGCTTCACCGGCTTGGGAAGCCCCTGCATGCCCTCGGTGATCCAGCAATCGTTGAAGATCGAGCAATAGCAGGAGCGTACCTGCAGCTTCCACCGCTCCTTGTTGAATGTCTGCCACACCTTCTCGCTGGCGGGCGTGCGCGGCAGGCTGATAAAGCGTACGCTTTCGCCGGGCCGCACCGCGACGCCGGTGGAAGGCGAGGTCGCAAAGGATAGGCGGGTTGCTTCTCCCCCGGCGCAGCAACGGTTCAGCAAATCCGTCGGGCTCGCCACCGCCTTGCCTTTGTAACGGATTTCGATCGGTCCGAGAATCGCCGGACCGACGCCATTGTTGGTCAGCGACAGCGAAATATCGGGCTTGCCGTCGTCGGATATGTTGCTGGACCCGAAGGTGACGAAGGGCATCACCCCGCCGGTCTGCATCTTCTGCGTCGCATCGGCCTGGACGAAGGCGAAATAAGCGAGCGCGAGCGACGCGATCAGCGCGGGCAGGCCGATCAGGAAATGCGCGACGGTGATGAAGGGCAGATAGCGCAGCAAGCGCGATCCCATCGCTACGGCGGCGTCGGGGCCGGTCGTCTGCGCGGGAGTTCCGTCATCTGCCTTCTCACCCATTGCTCGATTTCCTTGTCGAATCGTCTCGCCGCTTGGCGCGGCGGGCGACAGCGTATAGCCTCGGCAAGACCCGTTTGTCCGATGCAGAAGTGAGTCCATGATTTTTCAGACGCTGATCCTGCCACTTGCCATGGTTGCCCAGCCGGCGCCAACTCCCGCTCCGCCGAGGCGGCCGCTGCCGACCTTCGCACCGCCGCCGCCGCCACCTCCGCTGCCGGTGCCGCATGATACCGATGCGCCTGACACGCGACCCTATGTCGCGCTTGTCACCGACCTTGGCACGATCACCGTGCGGCTGGAGGACAAGCGCGCGCCGATCACCGCGAAGAATTTCCTGCGCTATGTCGATTCGAAACGGATGGACGCGTTCAAATTCTATCGCACGACCAAAAGCTGGGGTCCGGGCAATTCGATCGTACAGGCCGGAAACCGTGGCGACGCGCGCCTCAATTATCCGCCGATCGCGCACGAGCCGACCAAGACGACCGGGCTCACCAACTGCAAGGGCGCGCTGTCGATGGCGCGGCTCAACCCCGGCGATGCGACGACCGACTTCTTCCTACTGCTCTCCGACATCAAGGGCTTCGATTCGGACTCGCCGGGTGGCGACGGCGCGGGCTTCGCCGTGTTCGGCGAGATCGTGTCGGGCGCCGACGTTGCCGCGAAGATCTTCGAAGTGCCGGTGTCGCCGACAGCGGGTGACGGCGTTATGAAGGGCCAGATGATCGAACCGATGGTTTCGATCAAATCGGCCCGCCGCGTTCCGGCGCCTGCGGACGCGCCGAAGGGCTGTGTCGTCAAGGCGGCGCCATAAGCCGACAATCGCGCGATCATTTATTTTGCGTTCATCCGCGCTGTGGCTATACCGCGCGCATGACTCAGCGTTCCTCCTTGCGCGCCACGACGCGCCTGCTCGCCGCCGCTCTTGTGATTACCCCGATGTTGGCGGCTTGCGCCGGCGGTGGCGGCGTCAAGAAGGACACGCGTTACGTCGCGCGCGACGTCAACACGCTGTACCGCGCAGCGCAGGACCGGCTCGACCGCAAGCAATATGGCCTCGCCGCCGCGCTATTCGACGAGGTCGAGCGCCAGCATCCCTATTCGCCCTGGGCGCGCCGCGCGCAGCTGATGAGCTCGTTCAGCTATTATATGGACCGCGAATATACCCCGGCGATCGAGGCGGCGCAGCGCTTCCTCGCGATCCATCCGGGCAACAAGGACGCGCCTTACGCTTATTATCTGATCGGCATCAGCTATTATGAGCAGATCAGCGACGTCACCCGCGACCAGAAGATCACCCAGCAGGCGTCGAGCGCGCTGGGCGAGGTCATCCGCCGCTACCCCGACAGCCGCTACGCGGCCGATGCGCGTCTGAAGGTCGACTTGGTACAGGACCACCTGGCTGGCAAGGAAATGGAAATCGGCCGTTTCTACCAGCGCAGCTCGAACTGGCTCGCGGCGTCGATCCGCTTCCGCGAAGTGTCGGAAAAATTCCAGATGACCAGCCACACGCCCGAGGCGCTGTACCGCCTGACCGAATGCTATCTGGCGCTCGGCATTCCCGCCGAGGCGAAGAAGTCGGCCGCGGTGCTCGGCGCCAACTATCCGGGCAATGAATGGTACGAGCGCGCGTACAAGCTGATGCAGAAGAACGCGCCGACGGTCTGATAAGAGAGGGCGTGGATTCGCCCTTTGTTCTGCGGTAAGGACGCGCTGTGCTGACCGCTCTGTCCATCGCCAACATCGTTCTGATCGAACGGCTCGACCTCGATTTCGGGGCAGGGCTGGGCGTGCTGACGGGCGAGACCGGCGCGGGCAAGTCGATCCTGCTCGACGCGCTGGGGCTCGCGCTAGGCGCGCGCGCCGACAGCGCGCTGGTGCGGCAGGGCACCGACAAGGCGCAGGTGACCGCGAGCTTCACGCCGCCCGCCGCCGGAACCCCGCTCGCCGCGCTGCTGGCCGATAATGAGATCGGGGTGGAAGCGGGCGAACCGCTGCTGATCCGCCGCACGCTGAAAGCCGACGGCGGCAGCCGCGCCTTCCTCAACGATCAGCCCTGTTCGGCGGCGCTGCTGCGCGAAGTCGGCAGTTATCTGGTTGAAATTCACGGCCAGCACGACGACCGCGGATTACTGGCGCCCGCCGGGCACCGCGTGCTGCTCGACGCATATGCGCGTGCCGATACCCGCGTAGTCGGCGAAGCCCATGCCGCATGGCGCGCCGCCGAGGACAAACTCGCCGCCGCGCGTGCCGCGATTTCGGAAGCCGAGCGCGACCGTGAGTGGCTGGAACATTGCGTCGCCGAACTGCAGGCCCTGAACCCGCAGCCCGGCGAAGAGGCCGAACTCGCCGCTGCGCGCGCGGCGATGCAGAAGGGCGAAAAGATCGCCGGCGACCTCGGCGCGATCATGGAAGCCTTCGACGGCAGCGGCGGCGGCCCGGCGCTGCTGCGCGGTGCGGCGCGGCGGCTCGAGCGGCTCGCGGGCGATCATCCGCTGCTCGCCGAAGCGCTCGCGGGGCTCGACCGCGCGATCATCGAGGCCGACGAGGCCGAGACGAAGCTGCACGAAGCGGCGCGCGCGATGGAATATGATCCCGAGCGGCTCGAGGCGACCGAGACGCGGCTGTTCGAACTTCGCGCGATGGCGCGCAAACATAACGTCCAGCCCGACGAACTCGCCGAACTCACCGGCACACTCGCCGCGCGGCTCGACGCGATCGAGGGCGGCAGCGCGGGTCTCGCGAAGCTGGAAGCCGCGGTGACCGAAACCGCTGCTGCTTACACGCACGCCGCAACCGCCCTTTCCGACCAGCGCGCCAAGGCCGCAACCCGGCTCGACGCAGCGGTCGCGGGTGAGCTCGTTCCGCTGAAACTCGACGCCGCGCGTTTCCAAACCCTCGTCGAGCGCCTCCCCGCCGAACGCTGGGGGCCGGAGGGTATCGACCGCGTCGAATATCTGATCTCGACCAACCCCGGCGCGCCCTTCGCGCCGCTCGCCAAGATCGCGTCGGGCGGCGAATTGTCGCGCTTCATTCTCGCGCTGAAGGTCGCGCTCGCCGAAGAGGGCGGCGCCGACACGATCATCTTCGACGAAATCGATCGCGGCGTCGGCGGCGCGGTCGCGAGCGCGATCGGTGAACGGCTGGCGCGTCTCGCGGGCGCGGGCAAGCAATTGCTCGCCGTGACGCATAGCCCGCAGGTCGCGGCGAAGGGCGCCGCGCATTTCATCATCGCCAAGTCGAGCGAGGGCACGGTCACCCGCACCAGCGTCCACGCCCTCGACGACGCCGGCCGCCGCGAGGAAATCGCGCGCATGCTGTCTGGCGCCGAAGTGACTGCGGAGGCGCGGGCGCAGGCGGAACGGCTGCTGGAGACAGTGTAATGGCGTTGACGAAAGAACAGGCCCAAACATTGAAAATAGGGTCCAAGCTTTGGTTCTGTGAAGGCACCACGACACAGATTCAGAAGTTTCCAACCGAGTTGGTAAAAAAGGAGACAGGTCGGCTAATTCTGAACGTTGATCGTGGAACGCGCCCACATGATCGTGAAGTTTGGAGCATCGCCCGTAACCGCCCGATGCGCGACGGCGGTTCGCTGACGGGATCCGGAACATGGCTTGAGTTACGTTGTGATTAGCAAGACTGCGCCGCACCCCCTCGACCGCCCCGTCTGGAGCATGCTCACCGGACGGCAGGCGCACCTGGCCGAAGGTGATGCGCGCGCGGTGCGGATCGACCGGGGCTACGGCGTGTTTGGCGTTGCTGCCGATACCGGCGCTGAGGCGCAGGCGGCGCTTGCCGCGCTGATCCCCAACGACGGCGAAATCTGGATCGTCGAGGGCGAATCCTGGCCGGTTCCGGAGGGCACGCACGAAGTGAAGCGCGCCGTGCTCGCGCAGATGGTCGCCGAAGGGCCGCCGCCGCCGTCGCGCGGAGGCGAGCCTGCGATCCTTGCGCTCGGCGAGGAGGACGCACCCGAAATGGCGGCGCTTGCCGAGCATGCCAAGCCCGGCCCTTGGGGGCCTGCAACGCATCGCTACGGCCCTTTCTTCGGTATCCGCGAAAATGGCCGCCTGCTCGCGATGGCCGGACAGCGCATTCTTGTGCCCGGCATGGCCGAGGTCAGCGGCGTCGCGACATGGGAGGATTGCCGCGGTCGCGGGCTAGCCCGCGCACTGATCGGCCATGTCATGCGGCAGATGGTCGCGCGCGGCGAGACGCCCTTCCTGCACAGCTACGCCGACAATGCGGGTGCGATCGGCCTTTATGAATCGCTCGGTTTCCGCATCCGGCGGCAGGTGCATGTGCTGGTGATCGCGAAATGAACCGGCGCGAGCATCTGGCCGCGCTGCTGGCAATGGCGGCGGCGTTGCTCCCCGCGACGAAACTCCGGGCGTTGGAGGCGAAGATGGAAGAAGCGGATCCCCAATATGGCCTCCTCGGTCAGATGATGGCACAGCCCGGCAAACGCGCAGAACTGGTCGCGGTCCTTGCCGAAGGGACGGATGCGATGCCCGGCAACATCGCCTATCTGATCGGCGAGGACAGCGCGAACCCTGACGCCTGTCTCTTATACACATCTGACGCTGCCGACGAAGCTAGAAGTGTAG
>CAUUIU010000076.1:0-10778 GCA_963545025.1 uncultured Sphingopyxis sp.
ATTATGCGAAGGGTCAGGCGTTCAGCTATGACCTCGGCGATATCGGCGCCTATTACCGCGACTATGTCCGCCTGATGGCGCATATCGATGCGGTGCAGCCCGGCCGCGTTCACCGCGTGATCCACGAGGCGTTGCTCGACGAGCCCGAAGCCGAAGTCCGCGCGATGCTCACCTATCTGGGCCAGCCGTTCGAGGAAGCGTGCCTGGCCTTCCACAACAATGCGCGCGCGGTGCGCACGGCATCAAGCGAGCAGGTGCGCCGCCCGATCAATCGTGACGGCGTCGACCAATGGCGCCCGTACGAGGAATGGCTGGGGCCGCTCAAGCAGGCGCTGGGCTCGGCGCTTCCTGCCTACCCGGTTACACCGGCCGACTTCACGTAAAGCGGACGTAAGCTCCCGCCGTCCGCGCCTAAAGTCGGCGTGAAAAAACGTTGCGTTTGGGCAACAGCAGACGACATTTTCGACCAGCGGCCGACTTGCTTCGTCGACAATGCTTGCGCTTGCGCTGCACCGCGTCATTCTCCGTCACATTAATGTCAATAAGGGGGTCTGTATGCGGAACGTGAGAGCAGTCCTGGCACGGAGCGGCGCTATGCTGCTCGGCACCACGATCCTGTGCACATCGGGAACGGCGCTGGCGCAGGAATCGACGACCGAGGACAAGAACGACATCGTCGTCACCGCGTCGAAGCGGGAACAGAATCTGCAGGATGTGCCGCTGGCGATCACCGCGATCGGCACCGAGCGGCTCGACGAACTGCAGGTCAAGGAATTTCAGGACGTCGTCAAATTCCTGCCGTCGGTGACGATCCAGACGCTCGCCCCCGGCTTCAGCCAGGTCTATTTCCGCGGCGTCGCGTCGGGCGAGAACGCCAACCACTCGACCTCGTTGCCGACCGTCGGCACCTATCTCGACGAAATGCCGATCACCACGATCCAGGGCGCGCTCGACATCCATGCCTATGACCTCGCGCGCGTCGAGGCGCTCGCTGGACCGCAGGGTACGTTGTACGGCGCAAGCTCGATGGCGGGCACGATCCGGCTGATCACCAATGCGCCGGACACCAGCGGCACTTATGGCTCGGCCGGGCTCGAACTCAACAGCGTGTCGAGCGGCGACATCGGCGGCGTCGCCGAAGGCTTCATCAACGCGGCGCTCAGCGACCGCGCGGCGCTGCGCCTCGTTGCCTGGTATCGCCACGACGGCGGCTATATCGACAATATCGCCGGCAGCCGCACCTACCCCACCAGCGGCATCACCCAGAACAACGACGAATTCGTCGAAAAGAACTACAACGATGTCGACACCTATGGCGCGCGCCTCGCGCTCGGTATCGAGCTCGACGACGACTGGACAATCCGCCCGACGCTGATGGGTCAGATCCAGAAGGCGAACGGCAGCTTTGCACAGGAACGCTCGTCGGCGGTCAACCGCAGCCTGCAGACGGTGCAATACAACCCCGAACGCAGCGACGATAAGTGGATTCAAGCCGCGCTGACGATCGAGGGCAAGATCGGCAGCTGGGACCTGACCGCGACCGGCGGGCACCTGCGCCGCAAGACGCTGACCGACAGCGACTATTCGGACTACGCCTATTTTTACGACGCGATCAACGGGTCGGGCGCCTATTTCTATGACAACAACGGCGACCTTGTTAACCCCAACCAGTATATTCAGGGCATCGACCGCTATAAGCGCAGCTTTGCCGAAGTCCGCATCGCTTCGCCCGCCGACGCCCGCGTCCGCTTCATCGGCGGGCTGTTCTGGCAGCGCCAGGCGCATAATATCGAACAACATTATATCATCGACGATATTTCGGATGATATTCAGGTGCCCGGCACCGACGACAATATCTGGCTGACCAAGCAGCTGCGCATCGACCGTGACTATGCGGCGTTCGGCGAAATCAGCTTCGACATCACCGACCAGCTGACGCTGACCGGCGGCGGCCGGCTCTACAAGTTCGACAACAGCCTCGTCGGCTTCTTCGGCTACAACAACCCGGGATTCAGCGGCAATCCGGTCTATGCGTGCCAGGGGCCGGCGGTGGTCGCAGGATCGCCCTGTACCAATCTCGACAAGAGCACGAGCGACACCGATTTCATCCACAAGCTGAACCTGACCTATAAGATCAACGAAGACGCGATGATCTATGCGACCTGGTCGCGCGGGTTCCGGCCGGGCGGGATCAACCGCCGCGGCAGCCTTCCGCCCTACGGCCCCGACACGCTCGACAATTATGAAATTGGCTGGAAAACGACCTTCGGCCCCGTCCGCTTCAACGGCGCGGTCTATCAGGAAGACTGGAAGAATATCCAGCTGTCCTTCCTCGGCGCCAACGGCCTCAGCGAAGTCCGCAACGCCGGTATCGCCCGCATCCGCGGGATCGAGGCCGACCTTAGCTATCGTGCCGGCGGCCTGTCGCTCAGCCTCGGCGCCAGCTACAATGACGCGACGATCCGCCGCGATTTCTGCTCGGTTGCCAACCCCGACTTCGATTGCACGACGCCGGGCAACGAGCTGCTCGCGCCGTCCGGATCGCGCTTGCCGGTCACGGCCAAATTCAAGGGTAACGCCATCGCGCGCTATGAATTCCCGATCGGCGGGATGGACGGCCATGTGCAGTTCGCGGCGAACCATATCGGCAAGCGCCGGTCGGATCTTCGCACCTTCGAAAACGACCTCGTCGGCAATTTCAAAGCCTACACGACCGCCGACGTCAGCGTCGGCATCAAGAGCGAGGACTGGAGTGCCGAACTGTTCGCGACCAATTTGTTCAACAGCCGCGGCGTGATCAACAGCGCCGTCCAGTGCGGCGAGACCATCTGCGGCGACGCATTTGACGACACCGCCAACGGCGGGGTCTTCTATGACAATGTCATCCGCCCGCGCCTGATAGGGATCAAGGTCAGCAAGGACTTCTGATCGGGTGACCGATTTGCAAACCAACAACGAAAGGCCGGGCCAAAAGCTCGGCCTTTTGATGTGCATTGCACTCGGCATGGGCAATATGATCGGGTCGGGCGTGTTCCTGCTCCCGCGCGATCTTGCTCCCCTCGGCTGGAATGCCGTTATCGGCTGGGGGGTATCGATCGCGGGCACCTTGTGCCTTGCTTTCGTGTTCGCGCGGCTTGCGAAAAGGCTGCCCGAGGGCTGCGCCGCCTTCACTTATGCCGCCGCGGCCTTCGGGCCGGGAACGGGCTTCATCGTCGCGTGGAGTTACTGGATCAGTTGCTGGACCGTGGTCGCAACGCTTGCGGTCGCGGCGATCAGCAACATGTCGATCCTCATGCCCTGGCTTGGCGAAACGGGGGCGGCGCCGGCATGGATCGCGATCGGCTGCATCTGGTTCTTCACCCTGGTCAATCTGTTCGGGGTTCGCCGCGCGGGAGGCGCGCAGCTCCTGACGCTCGGGCTCAAGCTGATCCCGGTCGTGGGCGCGGTGCTGGTCGGCGCGTGGGCGCTCGGCACCGGCGCGGCGCCACCGCCGACGATGGCGGGAACGCAGCCGATCAGCCTGTCGGGCGTCAGCGCAGCGGCAACCTTGACCCTGTTCGCGTTGCTTGGCTTCGAAAGCGCCTGCGTCGTCAGCGACCGGGTGAAAGACCCGGAGCGCACGATCCCGCGCGCGACGATCATCGCCGCGGCTGCGACCGGCCTTCTCTACCTTCTGTCGTGTACGACCGTGACGCTGATGGTGCCGCTCGAAACACTCCACGCGTCGAACGCCGCCTATGCGACTTTTTTCGGCCGGCTTGTCAGCCCGGAGGCAGGGCAGATCGTCGCGCTTTTCGCAGCGGTAGCTGCCCTTGGCGCACTCAACGGCTTCGTCCTGCTGCAGGGCGACATTCCGCGCGACCTGGCGCACCGGCGCTTACTGCCGCAGGCTTTTGCGCGCGACAATAAATTCGCCTCGCCGTGGATCACGCAGCTCGTGTCGAGCGGGCTCGCGAGCGTCATCGTCTACGCCAATTATTCGCGCGGGCTCGCCGATCTTTTCGCGTTCATGGTCAAAGTCACGACCTCGACCGCGATCATCCTCTATATCGTCGGCGCCGCCGCGGCCTTCTGGCTCGAACGCCGCGGCGCGATCAAGATGTCGACGGGCTTTGCCGCCGCGACGATCATCGGCTTCCTCTACAGCGCCTGGGCCTTTTACGGCGCCGGGCTCGAGGCCAGCCTGTGGAGTCTTGTGATGACCGCCGCAGGCCTGCCGATCTATTTCCTCATGCGGCGGTCAGCGCCCCCCTCAACGCCATTTGGGGGCGAAGAGGCCGCGGTCGCGTAGGATGACCTGCGCGGCATTATGCCCCGGCGCGCCGGTGACGCCGCCGCCGGGATGCGTGCCCGCACCGCACATATAGAGCCCCTTGAGCGGCCCGCGATAGGCGCCGTTGCCGAGCACCGGGCGTGCCGACCAGAGCTGGTCGAGGCTCATATTGCCGTGCATGATGTCGCCGCCGACGAGGCCGAACTTGCGTTCGAGGCCTTTGGGGCTGAGGATCTGGCGCCCGACGATCGAGGCGCGGAAGCCCGGCGCGTGCGCTTCGACCGTGTCGATGATCGTATCGGCGGCCTTGCCTTCCTCGGCGTCCCAGTCACGGCCACCCGGAAGCTCCGGCGCGAATTGCTGGCAAAACAGGCTCGCGACATGCTGGCCTGGCGGCGCCAGGCTGTCGTCGACGGTCGAGGGGATGAGCATTTCGACGATCGGCTTCTTCGACCAGCCATATTGTTTGGCGTCGAGGAAGGCGCGGTCCATATAGTCGAGCGTCGGGGCGATGATGATCCCCGACTGGTGATGCTCGCCGGGTTCGGGGAGGCAGCTGAACTTCGGCAGCTCGCTGAGCGCGACATTCATCCGGAAGGTGCCGCTGCCCGCCTTGAACGCCTTGATACGGCGACGGAATTCGGGCGCGATGTCGCCTTCGTCGAACATCCGTTCGTAGAGGAGTTTCGGGCCGACATTGGCGATCACGCGCGCCGCGGCGATTTCCTCGCCGCCGACGAGTTTGACCCCGACCGCCTTGCCGCCATCGACGAGCACCTTGTCGACCGGGCTTTCGAGGCTGATCTCGACGCCAAGCTGGGCGCAGACCTTCGCCATCATCTGGGTGATCGCGCCCATGCCGCCGACGCTGTGGCCCCACGCGCCCTTCTTGCCATTCACTTCGCCGAAGACGTGATGGAGGAGGACATAGGCGCTGCCCGGCGTGTCGGGGCTGGCATAGTTGCCGACGACTGCGTCGAAACCGAACGCGGCCTTGACCGCCTCGCTTTCGAACCAGCTGTCGAGGAAGGTGCGCGCCGACTTGGTGAAAAGTTCGAGCACGTCGCGCTGCTGCGACAGGCTGAGCTTGGTGAGCCCGCGCCCCTGCCGAGCCGCGTCGATCAACGTCTTGAAGCCGTCGCCGACATTCGGCGGCGATTTGAGCGCGAGGTCGCGCAGCACATCGGCGACACCCTCGAGCATGTCGTAATATTCGGGAAGGCGCGCCGCATCATGCGCCGAGAAGCGCGCAAATTCCTTTTGCGTGCGTTCGAGCCCGCCCCCGAGTTTCAGATAGCCGCCATCTTCCTGCGGCAGGAAATTGCTGATCGGCCGCTCGATCACGCGATAGCCATGATCGGCGAGCTTCATGTCGGCGATGACCTTGGGCTGGAGCAGACTGACCGTGTAGCTCGCGACCGAATTGCGGAAGCCGGGGGCGAATTCCTCGGTCACCGCGGCGCCGCCGACGACGTCGCGCGCCTCGACGATCCGCACCTTCAGCCCCGCCTTGGCGAGATAGAAGGCGCAGACGAGGCCGTTGTGGCCGGCGCCGATAATCAGGGCGTCATAGGCTTTGGTCATGAAAACTCTTTCGCAAGCGGGGATTGAACATGTTGGCGGCCGAAACCGAGGCCGAGGACGCGGCCCGGGATGCGGCGCAGCAGCGGAATGGAATCGAGCAGGCGGACGGCGAAGGGCACGCGCGTGATTTCGCCGCGCAGCATCGGTTCGATGACACGCTGGTGCGCGAAACGCTGGATCGCCTGCATGCGCGTCGTCGGGGTCCAGCGGCGGTCCTGCACCTTGGCGAGCAACGGATCGGGATCGGCGCCTGCCGCAAGCGGCGCGGCGAGGATGTTCGCGGTCGCGACGGCATCCTGTACCGCAAGGTTGATACCGACCCCGCCGACGGGCGACATCGCGTGCGCGGCGTCGCCGATCGCGAGCAGGCCGGGGCGCGACCAGCGCGTCAGGCGGTCGAGCGCGACGGTGAGCAATTTCACATCGTCGAAGCTCTGGATCGCATCGATCCCGGCAGCAAGACCGGGTGCGATCTCGACGACCTTGTCGCGAAACGCCGCGATCCCGCGCGCCTCGATCGGAGCGAAGCCGCCCTTTTCGATGATCTGCGCGCATTGCCAATAATCGCCGCGCGGGATCGCGACGACCATGCCGCCCTTGTCGATCGTGCCGAGCGCGACTTCGGACATGTTCATGCCCGCGGGCACGGGGATGCGGAACCACAGCACGTCCATCGGCGCACCAAGATCTTCGAGGGGCAGCTCGGCGGCATCGCGCAGCACCGAGCGACGCCCGTCGGCGGCGATGACGAGCCGCGCGGGCAAGGTCTCGCCGCTTGCGAGGGTCACGCCCGCGACGCGCCCCGCAGGGTCATAGGTCAGCCCGGTCGCCTCGGTCGACATGCGCAGGTCGAAGGTCGGATATTTCCGGCCCTGCCCCGCGATGAAATCGAGCAGATCCCATTGCGGCATCATCGCAACGAAGCGCGCGGCGACGGGCAGATGCTTCATCGTCGCGATCGTATATTGCCGGCCGAGCAGGTTCAGCGTCATCGTGTCGATCGCCGCGTGCGGTTCTTTGAGCAGCTCTTCGAGCAGCTCGATCTCGTTGAACAGTTCGAGCGTCGAGGGATGCACGGTGTCACCGCGGAAATCGCGAAGGAAATCGGCGTGCTTTTCGAGGATGGTGACGGGCACGCCGGCGCGCGCGAACAGCAGGCCCGCGACCATGCCGGCGGGGCCGCCGCCGACGATGATGACTGGATCGCTCATACTCCCCTCCTCCCGTGCGTTGTGACTAGCGGCTCCACCCCGGCGGCGGCGCATGCTCCTGCCGCGCTTCGGGGATCAGGTCGCGCATCCGCGAACAGAAATGCTTGAGGCAGACTTCCTTGTCGCTGAGCGGCCCCATGGTGAAGCTTTTCGACGCCATGCCCTGCTGAACGCGGGTGATCAGTTCGGTGTCCTCGGCATTGACCTGACGGTTGATACGCCAGTTGAGGTAGCGCGCAGCCTTCATTTCGCGGCGCTCGTCGGGAAGAACATAGCTGATCTCGCGGATCAGGCACGTCGTCGGCCCCGTCGGCAGCCACTGCATGAAATCGACCTGGTCGGGGTAAATGTCGAACGCGACATTGGGCCAGAGCTTGAAATAGAGCCAGTGGCGCTGATTGGCTTCGGGCAAATGCGGCACCGGCGGCAGCAGCCGCTGGTACATGCGTTCGGACCAGTTGACCGACGGCCGGTCGATCAAATCGCCCCACATGCGGTCGACATTGTCCTCGGCCTCGACGCCGTAGCTTTTGCCGAACAGGCGTGTCAGCCCGGGGTGCGCGACGGGGATGTGGAGGCCGTCCGAATAATTGTCGCCGACATTCTTCCAGTTGACCTCGCGCGGGCGCAGCGTCACGCGGCCAAGCGCGCCGAGTTCCTCGAAGCGATAGGGGGCGACCTGTGCCTCATAAGGCGCCATCATCGACGCGACCGACGGGCCGCCGTCATCTTCGAGCCGCACGAACCAGAAACCGCGCCATTGTTCGAGGCCGACGGGAACGAGCCCCGCCTTGCCCTTGTCGAGCGTGGGGTAGCTGGGGCTGTCGGGCACGCCGGTCAGCCGGCCGTCGAGTTCATAGGTCCACGCATGATAGGGGCAGACGAGCTTTTTCGCGCAGCCGACCGCGCCGTCGACGAGGCGCGAGCCGCGATGGCGGCACACATTGGTGAAGGCACGCACATTGCGGTCGGTGCCGCGCACCAGAATCACGCTCTCGCCGCAATAGTCGATGCTGTGCCAGTCGCCGACGTTCGGGATGTCGCTGTCGTGGCAGACGACCTGCCAGCTCGGGCGGAAGATGCGCGCCATTTCAGCGGCATGGAAATCGGGATCGCTATAGGTCCAGGCGGGCAGCGACCAGCCGTCGAGCGGGTCGAGATTCGAATCGCGAAGGGGTGCAGTTGCCATGTCTCGTTCCTTGTTGTACATGTGTATAACAAGATGACCGCCGTTCGCCAAGCCTTTACGCGCGAAAGCGCCGATGCCCGCCGGGCAGACCTGATCGAGGCGACCGCGGCGGTGCTCGCGGAGCATGGCCTGGCGGGAACCAACGTCCGCGCAATCTGTGCAAAGGCCGGCGTATCGCCGGGTTTGCTGCGTCATTATTTCCGCGGCATCGACGATCTGATCGTCGCTACTTATGAAGCGACGAGCGACCGGATGGACGCGATTTTCGCCGCGGCAGTGGACGGCGCCGGTGCCAACCCGCGCGAACGGCTCACCGCCTATCTGACCGCAAGCTTCCGCCCGCCAGTGACCGATCCCGAGCTGCTCGGCGCATGGACCGCCTTTTGGGCGCTCGCGCGCAGCGACGCGCGCATGGCCGCAATCCACGCAACAAGTTACGCGGGCTATCGCGCTCGGCTTTGCGAATTGTTGGTCGCGTGCGGCGCAGCAGACGCCGAACGGCTGGCGATCATGCTGACCGCGATGGTCGACGGGCTGTGGCTCGAACTGTCGCTCGACGCCGCCAGCTTCGGTGCGGAAGCGGCGGCGGCGATGGTCGAAAAGGCCGTGGCGGCGCTGCTCGCTTAGCAACGCCGCCAACGGGGTGTCAGAAGCTACCTTTCACCGGGCGCACGATGATTTCGCTGACGTCGACATCATCGGGCTGTTCGACCGCGAAGCGGATCGCGCGGGCGATCGCGTCGGGGGTGATCGCGATGCTGCGAAATTCGGCCATGGCCGCCGCGCTGCCCGGATCGGTGATGTCATGGCCGAGTTCGGATTCGACGACGCCGGGCGAGATGATCGTCGCGCGCACATCCTGATGTTCCTGCCGGATGCCGTCGGTGATCGCCCAGACCGCGAATTTGGTGGCGCAATAGACCGCGCCGGTCGGCACGACATAATGCGCGCCGAGCGACGCGACGTTGACGAAATGGCCCGACCCTTGCGCGGTAAAACCGGGGAGCGCGGCCGCAATACCGTTCAGGACGCCGCGAATATTGACGTCGATCATCGCATCCCAATTCTGCACCTCCAGCGCGGCGAGCGGCGACAGCGGCATGATGCCGGCATTGTTGATCAGCACATCGACGCGGCCGAAGCGCGCGATCGCGTGATCGACGAACGCCTGCATGTCGTCGCGGCTGGTGACGTCGAGCGCACGAAACTCGGCGGCGCCGCCCGCCGCGACGATTTCCGCCGCGAGCGCTTCGAGCCGGTCGGTGCGGCGCGCGCCGAGGAGCAGTTTCGCGCCGGTGGCGGCGAGTTCACGTGCCGTCGCGGCGCCGATGCCACTGCTCGCGCCGGTGATCAGAATGACTTTGTCGGTGGTGGTGGTCATGATCGTCTCCATCAAAGCCGGGCGGCCCTGTGCCGTCCGTTGACCTGCTTTTGGGCTCATCCTGCGGGGGAGCGGTAGAACGCGCCTCCGCGATGATTGCACGATTCTACGAACGAAGCGCTTTCCGCTTGTCCGGGCGCGGCAAGGCTGCGAGATCGTCGCCATGACGACACTTCAGGAAATGCAGTCACTGCTCCTTCAGCATCGGCCTACCGACGGGATTCACCCCTGCGCGCTGCCACGCGTATCGCTTGTCCGTAGCTCCGAACCGAGCGACCCGATGCCTGTCGTATACGAGCCCTCGCTGTGCCTTGCGGTCAGCGGACGCAAGCGGGTGCTGCTGGGCGATGCCAGCTTTATCTATGACAGCGCGCAGTTTCTGGTGGTCTCGGTCGACCTGCCGGTGAGCGGCATGGTCATTGATGCGAGCACCGACGATCCTTATCTGTGCTTGAAGCTGGACCTCGACGTCGCGGTGCTTGGCGAGTTGCTGCTCGCGCACGACGCCCGTGTGCCGCGCAGCGAGCGTGCCCCGTCGATCGCGGTCGGCGATACCGACCCGGCGCTGCTGGACGCCGCACTCCGCCTGCTGCGCCTGCTCGACACGCCGGACGATATTGCCGCGCTGGGGCCGCTGGCCGAACGCGAGATATTGTACCGGCTGCTGACCGGATCGCAGGGGGCGATGCTGCGCCATATCGCGACCGCCGACACGCGGCTGCACCAGATCAGCCGCGCGGTGGCATGGATCAAGGATCATTATGCCGGCGCGTTCAGCATCGACCATCTGGCAGGGCTAGCCGGCATGAGCCCGTCCTCCTTCCACGAGCATTTCAAGAGCGTGACGCGCTTCAGCCCGCTGCAATATCGCACCCGGCTGCGCCTGCTCGAAGCGCGGCGGCTGATGGTATCGGAGGCGATGGACGCGGCGAGCGCGGGCTTCCACGTCGGGTATGAAAGCCCGTCGCAGTTCAACCGCGACTACAGCCGCACCTTCGGCCTGCCCCCGCTGCGCGACGCCGCGCGGTTGCGCGCGGCGCCGGAGTTCGGATTGTCGGCGTAGCGCCGACTGCTATTTGGACAAATCGCGCAGCAGGCTGTCCCAATGCGCGAGCGCGGGGGCGATCGCGTCGATGGGGA
>CAUUIU010000077.1:0-10772 GCA_963545025.1 uncultured Sphingopyxis sp.
TATAAGAGACAGGTCAGCGGCTGGTGACGACCGACGGCGTGATGCGCCGCTGGGACGGCTTCGTCACGCGCGGCGACGGCGCGACCGCGACCGAGCGCCTGCAGCGCCAGAACCGGCTCGACGCGCTCGCGGCGCAGCGGCCCGAGGTCGAACTCGGGGTGCAGGAGTTGAAGGACCGCCGCGATGCCGCCGCGGCAAAGGCGGCCGAGTTGGTCGAGGCGGCCGCTACCGCGCGCAAGCAGCTCGCGCAGGCCGACGAGGGCCGCCGCGCCGCCCTGCGCGCCGCCGATCAGGCGCAGGCCGCGCTCGACCGCCACCGCGACGCCGCCGCGCTGTTCGATCGGCGCCTCGGCGAAATCGCCACGGCGGCAAAGGACGCCGCCGAGCAGCTGACGGCGCAGGAAGCCGCTCTCGCCGCCCTTCCCGACGACAGCATCGCGCGCGCCGCGCTCGAGGCCGAGGAGCAGGCGGCCGAGCGGGCGCGCACCGACGCCGGCCTGGCGCGCGACGCGCTGACCGCGCATGAACGCTCGCTCGCGAGCTTGAGCGAACGGCAGGCGGTGGTGAGCGCCGAAATCAAGAGCTGGAAAGCGCGGGCGGGCGAAGCCGCACGGCGCGTGACCGAAATGGACAAGCGCGCCGAGACGCTGGCGGCCGAAGCGGCGAAGCTCGCCGACGTCCCCGCGAAGCTGGCCGGGCAGCGCGCCGCTGCCGAGGCGCAGCAGGCGGCGCTGCGCGAAAAGGTCGCCGCGGCCGAGGCGCAGGAGCGCGCCGCCGAAGCCGCGCTGCGCGAGGCCGAAACCGCATTGAATGCGATCCGCGAACGGGTCGCAGCTGCCCGCGAGACCCGCGCCGGCGCAATCGCCCGGTCCGAAAACGCCGAGCTGCGCCGCATCGAGATGGGGCGCCTGTCGGGCGAACGCTTTGAATGCCCGCCGCCGCTGCTGCCGCAAAAGGCGGGGTTCGAAAGCGCCGACGTGCGCGATGCGGGGGCCGAATCGGCGCAGCACGACCGGCTGAGCGCCGACCGCGAGCGGCTCGGCCCGGTCAACCTTGTCGCCGCAGACGAACTCGCCGAACTCGACGCCGAGCGCGAGAAAAGCGCCGCCGAAATCGAGGAGCTGACGCAGGCGGTGAACCGCCTCCGCGGCTCGATCGGCAACCTCAACCGCGAAGGCCGCGTCCGCCTGCTTGCGGCGTTCGAGACGGTCAACGGTCATTTCCAGCGCCTGTTCACGACATTGTTCGACGGCGGCCAGGCGCATCTCGAACTCGTCGATTCGGACGATCCGCTTGAAGCCGGGCTCGAAATCATGGCGCAGCCGCCGGGCAAGCGCCTCGGCACGCTCACCCTGCTCTCAGGCGGCGAGCAGGCACTGACCGCCGTGGCGTTGATCTTTGGCCTGTTTCTGACCAACCCCGCGCCGATCTGCGTCCTCGACGAAGTCGATGCGCCGCTCGACGACGCCAATATCGAGCGTTTCTGTGACCTGCTCGACCGCATGACGCGCGAGACCAACACACGCTATCTGATCGTGACCCACAATGCGGTGACGATGGCGCGCATGCACCGCCTGTTCGGCGTGACGATGATCGAGCGCGGCGTCAGCCGCCTCGTCTCGGTCGACCTTGGCGGCGCCGAGGAATTGCTCGCCGCCGAATAAATCCTCCCTGCGGCGAAGCCGTGGGGAGGGGGACCGCCGCGAAGCGGTGGTGGAGGGGCCGAAACGTCCTTGCCCCTCCGTCAGCGCTTCGCGCTGCCACCTCCCCATGCCTGCGGCACAGGGAGGATCGAAAGTCAGGCCGCGCTACCCACCACCAGCATCGCCGCAAAGATCAGCAGCCCCGCAAATCGGTTGCTGCGGAACTTCGCCAGCGCGTCAGCGCCGTTGGCGGGGTCAAGCGTCACCACCTGCCCGGTCAGGTGCAGCGCCGCGGGGATCAGCGCGACGAACACCAGCGGATCGGGGCGCACCGCCCACAGCGCCCCGCCCCACCAGGCGAGCGCCGCGCCATAACAGAGCGCAACGCCGGGGCGGACCTGCGCCCCCATCGCGCGCGCGCTCGACTTGACGCCGATCAGCATATCATCCTCGATATCCTGCAGCGCATAAATGGTGTCATAGCCGATCACCCAGGCGATGCAGCCCGCGTAGAGCATGGGCAGCGCGAGCCCGGTGGCATTGCCCACCGCGAGCCAGCCGACGAGCGCGCCCCAGCTGAACACCATCCCCAGCCAAGCCTGCGGCCACCAGGTGATGCGCTTCATGAAGGGATAAGCGGCAACGAGGATCAGGCTGGCAAGCGCAACGACCTGCGCGGGGCGCGGCAGCTGCAACAGCACGAACAGCCCGACCAGCGAGAGCAGCAGCGCCCATAGCGCCGCGTTGCGCACCGATACCGCGCCGCTCGCGACGGGCCGCGACGCCGTGCGCGCGACTTTCGCGTCGAGGTCGCGGTCGACGATGTCGTTATAGACGCATCCCGCGCCGCGCATCGCGATCGCGCCGAGCAGCAGCCATCCGAACAAAGGCCAGTGGCTCACCGCCCCGCCGGCGAGCGCCAGCGCGAAGGCGCACGGCCAGTACAGCAGCCACCAGCCGATCGGCCGGTCGAACCGCGCGAGCAGGGCATAGGGCCGTGCGGCGGCGGGAAGCACGGCCATCAGCCCGTGAAGCTGGCTGTCGGGAGGATGGGTCGCGGTCATCGGCAGCGGCGCATGTAGCAGCCGCCGCGTCCGCGATAAATGGCTGATTGAACGCCTTAGGCGATCAGGTGCATGTGGAAGGCGTCACGCCGGCCGACGGATAGAGCTGGTCGAGATCGCGGCCTTCGCGAATGTTGAACGCGGCCGTCGAACGGATCGTCCGGGCGCCGAGCCATTTGCCATAGGCGAGCGGCTTGTACGTATAGACGATCTCGACGAACATCACCGCCGATCCCAACGGCGCTTTGACTTCCTTGCCAACGGGCCCCATGCCCTTGAACGCGGTGCCCGTAGCGCCATCGCCCTGCTTGCCGAAGCTCGACTGGACGGCGAGGTTGCCATAGCAGCGCTGCCAGTGGATCCACTGGCCATCGTCGTCGTTGCGCTCGAGGCTCGAAAGGATGACCTTGCCGCGCGCCTTGAGATCGAGGCCGCCCGCCTGCTTTTCGGCGCCGGTGAACACCTCGTTGACGTCGATTTCGCGGATACGCGGCAGCGACAGGTTGCTGCCGATCGCGATGCGCGACGCATTGTCGGCGACGCCCAGCCCGATCTGGCTGATGCGGGTGTTCGCCAGCGTCAGATTGGCCATCTCCAGCCCGCCAAAGCCCAGGAGGACCATCAACGGGATGCAGAACGCCATTTCGATCATGACCGTCGCGCGGCTGTCCTGCACGAGGCGGGCGCGGCGGGCGCGGCGGGCGCGGCGCGCAAGGCGCAGCCCGAGGAGGCGAAGGGTGCGGTTCATTTGTTGCATATGACCTGACTCGTTGAAGAGTTGGCGTTATACGGCTGATTGCGCAGGACGGTCGACGCGCGCAGTGTCGTTGCCGCGGGTTGGCCCAGCATTTTCCATACGGGCAGCAAGCGATCGAACTTCATCGACGCCTGATAGAGGACGACGTCGTCGGCGCCGCCATTGCCGGCCGAACCACGGTCGGCTTCCCACGCGCCGGTGCCGTTCAAGTCCTCGAAACATTCGCCGGTATCCCAGGTGCCGTTGCCGTTCTTGTCGGTCAGCGGCTCGGGCTTGCCGACCTGGTCATAGCTTTCATAAGCCATGCGTTTGAACTGGACGTCGGCGTCCTTGTAGACCGCCTTGACGCGCGTGCGCACGCCGGTGTCGAGCAGCGTCTGGTTGCCGGCATAGCTTTCGAGCGTCGACAGGCGCGCCGACTGGCTGACGGCGCCCTGCAGCACCTGCTGCGCATACATTTGATGGCAATAATCGACGATGCCCATCAGCAGCAGCAGAAACACCGGCGCGGTCAGCGCGAACTCGATGAGCGCAGTGCCCCGCTGGTCGCGACGCAGGCGGCGGAAAAGGGTCATGATCCGGGTCATTTCGACAGCCTCAGCCTGGAGATTTGCCCCGCGATCGAAGCAAAAATCGTCTTGAGCTGTGCGGCGCTGCCGGTCTGATACGCTTTGCCGGGCGTCGCACAGGTGGTGAGCTGGGTATTGAGCGCCGTACCGAAGCCGATCACCCAGATCGTGATATTGCGCTGCTTCGCGGCGGCGCACAGCTGAAGGAAGCGGTTGTTGTGCCGACTCTTGAGCTCGTCATTGTCAGTCGTGTTCGTGCCGCTGATACGCTGCATCAGATACTCATAGCCCTGGGTCGTCAGATTGTTCCAGTTCGGCGCCATGTCGCCGTCGGTCATGAAAATGATGTGGCGGCTGATCGGCCGATCGTTCGGCGCCGTCGCATTTTCGTCAGCGAGAATGCCCGTCGGCGACAGAAGGCGTACGCCCCACACCATACCGGCGTCGTGATAGGTGCCGCCGACCGGCTGAAGCGCGTTGATCTTGCCCTGGAACCAGGTCCGATCGCCGGTATCCAACTCGGTCAGCTTGAAGGCCTCGGCGGGGCAGACGCCCCAGCCATTCCCCCAGTGATGTTCATAATTCTGCCAGCTGTCGCCGCTGACGTCTCCGCTGTTAACGGTTCGAACGCCCGTACCAGTCGGCGCATTGCCGAGGTTTGATGCGCGATGATAGGATAGTTCGGGGATCAGGATCCGCCACCGGCTGTTTTCGTCGGTGGGAACCATATCGACGTCCATGTCCAGCGCCGAACTCGGCGCCGTCGTCGTCGCACCAAACGAGGTTGTCCGCCGTTCAAGGACGCACCCGCTCCAGCTGACCGTGCGGTTGGCGCCCGAATTGCCGGTGTCCACCGTGATCGAATTGCCGGCTTTCATGGCCGAGACGTCGAAAACGCGGTCTTCATAGCGGTATTGATTATAGAAGGCGGTCGAACTCGGCGCCGGCGACGCAGCGTGATCGAACGTCACCGTGCGGCGCTGGAGCCAGCAGGTGCTGCTGAACGTGTTATAGTTGTAGCGGTAGTTATAATAGCGATGCTGCGTCCCCGCGACGGTCACGGAGAGGCGGTTGCCATCCTTGTCGACGATGCGCGCGGTCTTGTTGATGTCCTGCGCGCCGACGAGAGCCGGCATCGTGTCGGCGGGCGGCACCACGGCGGAGCATGCGGAGGTGCTGGTAAAGCCGCTGATCGGCAGGAAATCTTCCCACGCGCCATTGGTCGTCGTTCCGGTCGTGACCGACGACGGCGGATTGGTGGGGCTCCAGTTGTAGCGCGTAACGGGTGAACGCGACGGCAGCAGCGTGAAGTTGGACAGCCACGTCGCGTTTTTCGCGCGAAGAATTTGCCCGACATTCGCGGTCGAGCTGTATGGCACCATGCCGATGCGCAGGCGGCCGTCGCCCTTTTCGGCTTGGGTCAGCGTGTCGAAAAACACCATCGACGCTTCCTTGAGCCCGTTGATGCGCGACTTGCCATCGCTGGTGGTGGTGGTCATCGAGCCCGTAACGTCAAGCACGAGCATCACGTCGGTGTTCGAGATTTCGAGCTTGGCCGCGCAATTCGCCGTGAGGTCGAATTTCTTGTAGCCGAAGATGTGCATGATCGAGGTCGGCAGGCGCGAAGTCGCGGTGCCGATAACGTCGGACGTGCCGTCGGGCTCCGACGAAAAGCTCACGGCGGTGCTGCCATAAAGGCCCGCGGGATAGTTGAAGTCGAACATCTTGGCCGCTTCGGCTTCGGCTTCATCGGTATAGGCATTGGCGCCCATGTAGCGGCGGCCCGCGAGCACGCCCGCGTCGCACGCCTGCTGCAGGCGCAGCTGCGCCATATAGCCGCGGCCGATGTCGATGCCCGATCCAACGATACCGACGACCGGCACAATGGCAGCCGCGGTCAGCATCATGGCGTTGCCGCCCTGATCACGCAGAAGTTTCATTGCACCCAGCCGCATGCGGCTGATCAAGGTCCCTCGCATGGTCTACCACCCCTCTTCGACCAGGCACGCCCCCACTAGATGCGTCGCTGGTAACCTCGCACTAGGGGGCAACTGCTTACCAAAATGCTAATCGGCGGAGCGGGCGCGGCGCAGAATCGGCGCTTCTGACCCGGATCGGGACAGAAGCGGGGATTTCACGGCGGATGATGCACAAATTATCGCGCTCTGCTATCGCCCCGCCCATGCCCGCGACTCCTGCCTGGCCGCCCGCCAGCACCCCCCGTCTGTTCGTCAATCTGCCGCTAGGGCCCGATACCAAGCCGCTGATCGAAGGCGCCGCCGCTCATTATCTCCTCAATGTCATGCGGCTGAAGGCGGGCGATCCGATTCTCCTCTTCGACAATATCAGCGGCGAATGGCTGGCAAGCGTCGCCGAAACGGCAAAGCGATCGCTGTCGCTGCAGATCGAGCGCCAGACGCGCACGATCGAGCAGGTCCCCGACCTTTGGCTCTGCTTCGCGCCGGTCAAGAAAGCCCGACTCGACTGGATCATCGAAAAGGCGACCGAACTCGGTGTCCGTCGCTTGCAGCCGGTGATCACCGAACGCACGATCGTCGAGCGCGTGAAGAGCGAGCGGCTCGAGGCGCAAATCATCGAGGCGTGCGAGCAATGCGGACGCACCGCGCTCCCCGAACTCGCCGCGCCGGTGAAGCTCCCCGCGTTGATCCGCGACTGGCCCGCCGGGCGCACGCTGCTGTTCGCCGACGAGGCTGGCGGTATCGCTTTTTCCGCAATCGACGCCGCTGCTCCCGCGGCGATCCTGACCGGACCCGAGGGCGGCTTTACCGACCGCGAGCGCGCGATGCTGATCGAATGCCCCGCGGTGCGCCGCGTCGCGCTCGGCCCGCGCATCCTGCGCGCCGAGACGGCGGCGATCGCCGCGACGAGTCTGTGGATGGCGAAGCACGGCGATTGGTCCATGGGCGGCTGACCGATCATTCTGTGCCGTTGCCGGACAGAATTGCTGCCAAGTCCCCGATTTTAACCGCATATTAGCTATGCGCGGGGCATAGCGGTGCCATGCAACGGCGGGACCAGAGCCGATTTTGCCGGAGTGGGGACCGGTGGACGCAGCTTTTGCGGGCGATGGCGCTCGCCTGGATGG
The DNA here is from genome assembly GCA_963545025.1 of uncultured Sphingopyxis sp. Classification (GTDB taxonomy): domain Bacteria; phylum Pseudomonadota; class Alphaproteobacteria; order Sphingomonadales; family Sphingomonadaceae; genus Sphingopyxis. Next base: position 7,140 of record CAUUIU010000077.1, read on the forward strand.
CGCTGATCGGCGCGATTGTGCCCGCACATGGGCAAACGACAACCAGCTATAGCAACACCACCGCCGGCGCGATCAACGAGACCGCGACCCCCTGTACCGCCCCGCTCGTCCGCAATTTCACGGTTGCGGCGAATGCGCAGGTCACCGACGTCAATATCGGCGTCCAGCTGACCCACACCTATCGCGGCGACCTCCGCGCGACTTTGGTGTCGCCGACCGGGACCGTGGTCAATCTGATCACAAATGTCGGCACCTCGGCCGACAATCTGAACGTCGAGTTCGACGACAGCGCGGCGGCAAGCATTTCGACGCACACGACCAACGACAACACGACCGCGGCGCCACCCTATCAACGCACATTCCGCCCCGAAGCCCCGCTCGCGAATTTCAACGGAGAGGGATCGGCCGGGATCTGGCAGCTGACCATCTGCGATTCGCTCAACAGCGACAGCGGCAATTTCACGCGCGCGCATCTGACGCTGACGACAGTGCCGGTATCGCCCTATGCCGACCTGTCGCTATCCAAAATCGTCAGCAACGCTACGCCCGCCGCGAGCGCCAGCATCAGCTATACGTTGAGCGTGACCAACGCCGCCGGATCGCCGTTGACCGCAAATGGTGTGACGGTGCAGGACACGCTGCCCGCAGGCTTCACCTTCACCGGTGCATCGGGCTTCGGCAGCTATAACACCGGCACCGGCGTCTGGACCGTCGGCAGCATTCCCCCGGGTACCACGCGAACGCTGACCATCAGCGGCACGGTCGCCGCGTCGGCCGGCGCGACGGTCGTCAACACTGCCGAGGTCAGCGCCTCGTCGGCCTTCGACTTCGATTCGACGCCGGGTAACGGCGCGTCGGGCGAGGACGACCAGGCCACCGCCAGTTTCACCGTATCGGGCACGCGCGTCGCCGGCACGCCGCCCGCGCTGGTGTGTCCCGCGTTCACCACCATCCACGACTGGGACGGCGTCACCTGGTCGGCCGGCACCACCAGCGGCAGCTATGCGCTGACCGCGATCGGCACGATGAATTTCAACATTGCGATCAGCGGCGGCAGCTTTCTCAACAGCGGCACCTATGGCGGCCAGTCGCCGACGCGGCAGAATGTCGTCACCGGCGGCCTTTCGCCGGCGCAATTTTCGATCTTCGAAATGGTCGACCTGACAAGTCAGTCGGGCAGCGTGACCTCGACCTTCACCCTGCCGACCGCGGTGCCGGGGGCGCAGTTCCGCCTGTTCGACATCGACTATGCCGCAGGCCAGTTCGCCGACCGGGTGACCGTGACGGGCAGCTTCAACGGATCGCCAGTCACCCCGGCGCTGACCAACGGCGTCAGCAATTATGTGATCGGCAACAGCGCCTATGGCGATGCGACAAGCGCCGACACCAGCGCCAACGGCAATGTCGTCGTCACCTTCGCCTCGCCCGTCGACACGATCGTCATCGACTATGGCAACCACAGCCTCGCGCCCGCCAACCCGGGCCAGCAGGCGATCGCGATTCACGACGTTACATTCTGCCGCCCGGTTGCCAACCTCGCGATCGCGAAGACGAGCAGCGTCGTCAGCGACCCGGTCAACGGCGCGACCAATCCCAAGACGATTCCCGGCGCGACGATGCGTTATTGCCTGCTCGTCACCAACAATGGCAGCAGCACCGCGACCAACATCTTTGTCTCCGATCCGCTTCCGGCGGCCACCACCTTCGTTCCCGGCTCGCTGCGGAGCGGCACAAGCTGCGCGGGCGCAACGACGGTCGAGGACGACGACGCCGCAGGCGCCGACGAAAGCGATCCCTTCGGCGCGTCGATCACCGGCACCACGATATCGGCGAGCGCCGCGAACCTCGGCCCCGTGACGGCGGTCGCGGTCGCTTTTGAGATCATCGTGAACTGATGCGGTTGCGGCTCGCCCTCGCCGTTGCCGCGCTGCTGTTCGGAGCTGCTGCGCCCGTGCAGGCCCAGCGCGTGATCGTCAACCCGTCGTTCGAATCGAACGATCCGCTGGGCCCCGGAGCCGCCAATTACGAAATCTATTCGAACGGATCGGTCGTCGGCTGGGATTCGGCGTCGGGCGAGATCGAGCTGTGGGACAGCAATTTCCAGGGCGTGCCCGCCTATGCCGGGTCGGTGTTCGCCGAAATGAACGCCAATGTGCCCGGCGCGCTCTATCAGAATATCTGCATGGTCAATGGCGAGACGATAGGCTGGACCTTTGCCCACCGCGCCCGCGCGGGCGGCCCGGCGACCCAGACCGCGCGCTTCCAGATCGCGAACAGCGCGGGCACCCAGCTTCAGGCGCTGGCCACGCAGGCCTCGACGATCAACAACGTGTGGAACGTCAACACCGGCTCGACCACCTATTCGGGGCCGTCGGGGGTGCAGCGGGTCCAGTTCATCACGACCGACGCCGGCAGCTACGGCAATTTCCTTGATGACATCCGCATCACGCTCAATCCGTTCATCGAGCTGTCGACCGCCTCGGCATCGGGGGTCGAATCGATCACGACCGCGAACCTGCCGACCCTGACGGTCAACGGCACCCTTTTCACCGCGCGCACGGTCAATGTCAGCATCACCGGCGGCACCGCGACGCTGGGCAGCGACTATACGACGCCGGGGGGCGCCACGAGCTTCACCGTCACCGTCCCCGCAGGCACCTATCAGAACACCGCCATCCCGCTCGGTATCCAGATCGTCGACGACGCCGCGACCGAGGGCAGCGAGACGATCCAGATTTCGCTCGGCACCGGCACCGGCTACACCGTGTCGAGCACGACGAGCTGCGGCGCCGCTGCGCGCACCGCCAGCACTTATACGATCACCGACAATGACTCGCCGGTCGTGCTTGCCAAGAGCTGGACGAACGGCATCGCGGGCGACGCTGTGAGCCTTGGCATCGCCGGGGGCTTCCTGCCCACCGCAGGAAGCTCGACCGTCGGCGGCGCAACGACCAATGCGACGGCGGTCGCCGTCCCCGGATCGACGCTCACCTTGACCGAAGCCTTCACGACGGGTGCCGCCGCCAACTACAGCAGCAGCGTCGAATGCCGCCGCAACAGCGACAATGTCGTGGTGGCGACCGCGGGGACCGGGCTCAGCCGCACCGTCGTGATGCCGTCGGGCACCTCGCTCACCTGCACCTGGACCAACAGCCGCCGATCGGCGACGCTGGTGATACGCAAGACCTGGGTGAATGCGTTGACCACCAATGCCGTCACGGTCGCGACCGCGGGCCTGATCAACAACGCCAGCCTTGCGTCGGTCGCCAACAGCGCGAACGAGACCGACACCAATGCTGCGGTCACCGTCTATGCCGCCGAAAACGGGACGCTGACCGAGAGCTTCACGGTCGGCAACGGCGCGAACTACACACAGGCGCTCGCCTGCACCGGCAATGCGACTACGCTCTCCGGGAATATCCTGACGGTGAACGCCGCCGATACCGCGATCGTCTGCACCTTCACCAACAGCTATGTCGCGCCGCTGTCGATCGCCAAAACCTCGCTCGCGTACAGCGATCCGGTGAACGGCCTCAGCAACCCCAAGCTGATCCCCGGCGGCTTTGCCAATTACAGCCTGACCATTTCCTGTCTCTTATACACATCTCCGAGCCCACGAGACACTGAGCGATC
>CAUUIU010000078.1:0-10689 GCA_963545025.1 uncultured Sphingopyxis sp.
ATCGCTCAGTGTCTCGTGGGCTCGGAGATGTGTATAAGAGACAGGGGCAGATAGGCGCATGGAGCGCTGGCCAGTTCGTCCGCGACGCCTTCGACCCCGACCAAGCCGTTGGCGAGCGACAGCAAGGCATAGGCAAGCTCGCCCGTGGCGTCGTCGCCCTGTCGGACCAGCCGCATCGATGCGGAAGCTGCTTCGTGATTCGCCACTCAATCCTCACCCGTCGGCGCGCATGCTTGGGCTGCGCGCATCGTGGGAGGGGTTTCCGGCAAAATGGTATCGATGTCAAGATATCGATACCATTTTGATTTAATATTGGTCCTGAAGACGGAGCAGGCGTTATGAAAATCAGCTGTCGCGGATGATCAGTTCGACCGGCATGGCGCGCGATTTCACCGCCTTTCCGGCGACGCGGTCGAGCACTTTTTGGGCGAGCGATTCGCCGCCGACACCCCAGTCCTGCCGGATGCTGGTCAGGCGAGGTGATAAGAGGGCGGCGCCAGGCGAGTCGTCGAATCCGACGACCGATACATCATCGGGTACCTTTCGCCCCCTCGCCTGCAGTACCTCGATCGCGCCCATCGCGATCGCGTCGCTGCTCGCGAAAATGCCGTCGAAATCCGGCGCATTACCGTCGAGCAACGACGCGACCGCTTCGCGCCCAGCGGCGACGGTGAAGGCGCAGGAAAGGGTGGCGACGATTTCGGCATCCGACCCAGCAAGCCCCGCTTCGAACCCGTTCAACCGATCCTCAGCCTCTCCGTGCCCTGCATCGCCCAGGAACATGAGGCGGCGACGTCCGCGCCCGATCAGATAGTCGGCGGCAAGTCGGCCACCCTCGCGGTTGTCGCTACCGACAACGACGCGCTCGGGCGGTCCATGCGCGGCTCCCCAGACGACATAGGGTAACCCCGTCGCTTCGATGACTGCCGCGGCGTCGTCGTGCACGCCCTGTCCCAGAAGGATGACCCCGTCTGCCGATGGCGGCGCTTCGGAAAAAAGGTCGATGGTGGTCAGCACCATATTCTGCCCCGCCGCGGTCAGCTCCTGCATGATGCCGCCAAGCAGCAACAGCGGATAGGGCTCGCTCATCAGGCGCTCGTGCGACGGCGTCATTTCGATGACCACGGCGATCGTCCGCGTCCGCTGTTGCCTCAGGTTGCGCGCGGAAATATTGAGCCGGTATCCCATGCGTTCAGCCGTCTCGCGGATCAGCTTGCGCGTGCTCTCCTTAACCGTTGAATGGTTCGACAGCGCGCGCAAAACCGTTATTTTCGCAACGCCCAATTCGCGTGCGATATCTGCCATTGTGGGTCGCGCGCCTTCGTTGAGCTTGCCCTCGCTCATACGCAGTCCGGCATGGCGATAGATGGCGAGAGATTACTGCGCTGAGCCATGGCCCACCCCTAACGCCCGACGGGCAACTTTCACAAGCCGCTTCGCAGTTTGGCCATATTATATACGTGGCTCTTTGTCCGATTTGCACGCTGGCCGGCCGCGAACGAGTGGCCCGGGCTATCTGGTCGCGACTGTTCGGCGGGGGCCATGTATCCCTCAACGAGCTAAAAACCTGCGCGCCGCTCGTCGCCGGCCAGCGCTTGCAGTCTATGCGCTGAACCCCGAACCCGCGATTCCGGTCAAGACTTCGCTGTTTTGCCCAAAATGGATTTTCATGGCCTCGTCCGCTTCGGCGGGGCTGCGGTCGAGAATGGCGCGGGCAATCCGCGCATAGCTCATGACGTGCTGCGCCCGCTGCGCGTCGGTGCGGAGCGGCTCTACCTGTGCCCGATAAAGATATGTGCGCTCCAGCGTCATGATGCGCGCGAGTTCGCGGTTGCCGCCGATATCGATCATCGTGTCGTAAAAACACTGCCGGTCGTCGAAATATTGCGCGCGATCCCCGCTGGCGCCAGACACGGCGATCCGCGCCGCGGCATCCTTCACGCGCTTTTGATCGACCTTGGAGTCGCAATGGAGTGCGGCGAGCCGCACAGCAAGACGGAAAAGCGGCTCGAGCGCCTGCAACAGATCGAGGATGGCGGCGACGTCCAATTGACCGATCGAAGCCCCCCTGTGCGGGTTCCAGACGACGATCCCGGCCGCTTCCAGCAGCTTGAGCCCTTCCCGCACCGGTCCCCGGCTGACGCCAAGTCTTGCCGCAAGATCGGGCTCGACAAGGTTCTGGCCGGGAACGAAAACCCCGGTGCGAAGCCCCTGAATGATCGCGTTATAGACCTGGTCTGCCGCGTTCGGCGGGCGTCCGCCCGCCCGCGTTGCGCTATCGGTTCTGGCAGTCGGCTTCTCAGCCGACGTGGATTTGTCCCGCATCGATATACCCTGGCTATGCTGCGTCGCGGCATCGCCCGGCGACGATGCCGGGCAAGGTTTTATGCGTTCGCCGGAGCGGTGTCCATCGACGCGCTTTGATCGGACGCCGCGGCGACGCGTTCAGATCGAGACGACGATCTTGCCCAGATGCGCGCCCGTAAGCTGGTAGCGAAAGGCGTCGCCAAGGTGTTCCAGCGGAAAGCGACGATCGATTATCGGCCGGATGTCATGCTGTTCGACGAAGGTCACAAGGTCGCGCAATTGCGCCACGCTGCCCACCGCCATCCCGCCGACGAGGATATGGCGCATGACGACATCGCGGAGCGGCAGTTCCGGTACCGGATTCGAGGTCGAGCCGACGACCATCACCCGCCCGCCCATCCGGCAGGCCGCCACCGACTGCGCGAACGAGGACTGGCCACCGACCTCCAGCACCATGTCGACCCCGCGGTCGCCCGTGAGCGCACGGACCGCGGCGCCCCATTCGGTCGTCTCGCGATAATTGACCAGATGGTCGGCGCCGAGTTCGGCCAGTCGAGCCAATTTGGCGTTTGACGATGAAGTCATGATCGTCGTCACGCCGAGCGCCTTCGCCAGTTGAAGCGCATAGACCGACAGCCCGCCTGCGCCGGGCAGCAGCACAATGTCGTCGGCCCGCAGATCGGCCTCGACCCTGAGCGCGCGCCACGCGGTTAGTCCGGCGCACGGCAATGTCGCGGCCTCCTCAAAGCTCCATCCGGCGGGCATAGGGACCAGCGAACTGGCCGGAACGACGACATATTCGGCGGCAAAACCATCGACGTTTTCGCCGGAAATCGCGTCATTGTTTCGCGCCGTCGGTGTGCCGTCGAGCCAGTGCGGGAAAAATGTCCCCATCACATAGTCGCCGATCCCAACGCCCGTCGCGTCGGGACCGAGTGCCGCGACTTCACCGGCGCCGTCGGACATTGGAACGCGCCCCTCAGGCTGGGGAATATAGCCCGCCACAACCAGATAATCATGATAGTTGAGCGACGTTGCGCGCACGCGGACCAAGGCTTCGCCGTTGCCTGGTATCGGGATCGCTTCCCGCGTGATCGCCAGCGTGTCGAGCGTCGGCCGGGCTGGCAGCCGCAGGATGCGCCTTGTTCCGCTCATTGGTCGCCTCCCATCGGTGGATCGCGTTTGACGAGGCTTTCGGCCTCGTCGAGATGGCTTGCACCTGCAAGAATGCGGCTGAAATTCGGCATGCCGGTGTGCGCCATGCCGCCGCCGTCGGCAACGAGGTTATGACCGTTGACATAGCTGGCGTCGGACGAGGCGAGAAAGGCGATTGCCGCGGCGACCTCGGACGGTTCGGCAGGCCGCCCGAGCGGAAGCCCGTCGGTCCAGGCCGCCATGATCGCGGGATTGCCGGTGAGCCCAACTGCAAGCGGTGTCGCGGTCAACCCCGGGCTGACGACATTGACGCGCACATGCGGCGCGTGATCGAGCGCCATCGCGCGGGTCAGGTTGATCAGCGCGGCCTTGGCGGCATTATAGGCGGCAAAGCCGTAATCGCCGGCGATCCCGGCGACCGACGCGACATTGACGATATTACCGCGTGCCTTTTCGAGGAACGGCATTGCCGTGCGGCTCGCCCACATCGCCGCTTCGACATCGATCGTCATCACTTCGCGCCAGTGCGCCAGATCGATTTCGGTGACGCGCCCGAACGAGCCGATGCCGGCATTGTTGACGAGGATATCGATCGTTCCAAAGCGGTCGGCGACCGAAGCGATCAGCGTTTCGATCTCGGCCGTGACGAGCATGTCGACCTGGTGCCCGACGACATGTTCGCTATCCAGATCGGCCACCAGCGCGTCGGTCGCGTCGAGACGGATGTCGGCCACGACGACGATCGCACCTTCGTCGTGGAGCCGGCGCACCGTCGCTTCGCCGATACCCGACGCGCCGCCGGTGACGATGGCGACCTTGCCCGCGAACCGTCCGCTCATCGCGCCGTATACCCGCCGTCGACGGTCAACGCCGCGCCGTTGACGAACGAGGCGCGGTCGCTGAGCAGCCAGCACGCCGCCTGCCCGACTTCCTCGGGCTGGCCGAACCGGCCGATCGAGTGGCGCTCGACCATCGGCGCGACCTGCGCTTCGAAGGCGGGATTGCCGAACAGCCGATCCTCGACCATCGGGGTCAGGATCAGGCCGGGCAGCACGGCATTGACGCGCACTCCCGTATAGCGCGCCTCGCACGCCGCCGCGCGCGTCAGGCCGACGACGCCATGCTTCGCTGCGACATAATCGCTCGCATAGGGTGCGCCGATGATGCCGTCGCCCGACGAATTGTTGACGATCGCGCCGCCGGTACCGGCCATCGCCTTCGTCTGATATTTCATGCAGAGGAAAACGCCGGTGAGGTTTACGGCCATCATCCGCGACCATTCCGCGATATCGAGGTCGGGAACGAGCTTGTTCGCCATCTCGATCCCGGCATTGTTGAATGCGCCGTCGAGGTGGCCGAACGCGGCCATGATCGCATCAACCGTCGTGGCAACTGACGCCTCGTCAGCAACGTCGCAAGTCCACGCCTTCGCGTTCCCGCCGATCAGTGCCCGGCTTTCCTCATTAGCCTGCGGATCGCGATCGAGAAGGCACAATGCAGCGCCCTCGTCCGCAAAGACACGCGCTGCGGCGCGGCCGATCCCCGAACCGGCGCCGGTGACGATCACGACCTTTCCGTCGAGCATGGGTTTGGCATTGGTCATGGTGCGCTCGTTCAGGTCCGCGGGTGATGGATGGTCTGCGGCACCGTAAATTCGAGCAGTCCTTCGAGACCGTTTTCGGTGCCGATGCCCGATTGCTTGTGCCCCGCGAAAGCAGCAAACGGAGTCAGCCCCTGCGCCGAGTTGATCCAGACCGTCCCGGTTTCGAGCCGCGCGGCCACGGCGGCGGCGGCGTCCGGATTCGATGACCAGACCGATCCGCCGAGACCATATTCGCACGCATTGGCGCGCGCTATGGCGTCTTCGACATCGGTGTAGCGAAGGAGCGGAACGACCGGACCGAACGCCTCTTCCTGCACGACGCGCGCGTCTTCGGGCGGATTGTCGACGAGCGTGACCGGGACGAAATAGCCGGGGCCTTCGCTTGCAGCACCGCCGGTGAGGAAGCGGTGACCCGCAGACCGGCTGTCGGCAACAATCGATTCCACGCGCTCGAACTGCGCGCGATTCTGCACCGGTCCGAGCATCGTGCCGGGCGCAGCGCCATCGCCGACCGCAACCTTTGCCGCGATATCGACGAACGCTGCCGCGAGCTCGTCATAAATGGAATCATGGAGATAGACTCGCTTCGCCGCGACGCAGACCTGACCGCTGTTCGTAAAAGCGGCCCAGAAAAGCGGCTCGGCAATCTCGGCGACCTTGGCGTCGGGCAGCACGATCGCGGCGTCGTTGCCGCCGAGTTCGAGCGTCAGGCGCTTTAGGTTCGCCGCGGCCGTCGCCATCACCTTGCGGCCCGTTGCGGTCGAACCGGTGAAGCTGATCTTGTCGATATCGGGATGCGCGGACATCCACGGTCCCAGCGCATCGCCCCCCGATACGATATTGAGCACGCCCGCCGGCAGGACGTCGCGGAGCAGTTCGCCCAGCCGCAGCGTCGCGAGCGGCGTGTAAGGCGACGGCTTCAGAACCATCGTATTGCCGGCGAGCAACGCGGGGCCGATCTTCCAGATCGCGAGCAGCACCGGGAAATTCCACGGCACGATCGCGCCGACGACGCCGAGCGGGACATGTCTGGTCACGCTGCGCTGTCCGGGCATGTCGTCGTTGACCGCTTCGGGCAGTTGCTGCTCGGCGACGACGCCGATCCACCATGCCGCCGCCTGGAGTTCGCCAAGCGCCGCGGCGTGCGGCTTGCCCTGTTCGGCGGTCAGCAGCAGTTTCAGCTCTTCGATATTCTCGGCGACGATGGCGCCGATCGACCGCAGCGCCGCCTGCCGCTCGGCATATGGGGTCGCGCGCCATGCGGGATAGGCGGCGCGCGCGGCCGCCACCGCCGCGTCGAGCTGATCGCGGCTGCAGTCGGGCGCGTCGGCGACCGCCTGCTCGGTCGCCGGATTGAGAACCGGGAAACGGTTGGCGGCATCGGCGGCATCGCCATCGATCGTCATCTGGAAGTTGGTGTTGATCATTCTCTTACTCGCGCAGCAGGGACAGGGCACCGTGATCGATCACGTGCGACACGTGGCGATCGAGCATGGTCAAGAACATCTTGTCGCCGCGCTCGGTCCGCTGGACGAGCATCGCGGCGCCCACCGCGACATTGATTCCGGCGAAGGTGAAATGCCGATAATCGGCGTCGAATTCGTCGCGCGAATAATCGTCGACGCCCTGCCCGCGCAGTTCGTCGAAATAGGTCGCCATCAGTGCGGGTTCGATTGCCCGCCGCTGGCCCGGGTCATAACCGCCGCCGATGAAATAGGCGACGTCGACCGCGCCCCAGCCGAGCGCAACCGACTGCCAATCGACGACGACCAGCCGCTCCTCGTCGAACAGCATATTGTCCGGCCGGAAATCATTGTGGGTGATGCAGCGCGCGCGCGGGCGCGGGCGGTTGAACACATCATAGCCCTCGGCGAGCGCATCGCAGACCTCGCGCTGGGCGTCGGTCAGGCGATCGGCATAGCGGTCGCGAAAAGCCGGCCAGGTCGAACGGAAAATGTCGGGGCCGTAAAAGGGCTGTGCGCCGCCATCGGTATCGAGCCAGGAGAGCGTGGGATCGTCACCCTGCCCCCAGGTCGCTGCGTGCAGCCGCGCCGCCTCGATAACCGCCCGTTCGGCATTGCGGTCGGACAGGCCCTTGAACTGATCGCCCGGCGCAGCAGGCGCGAGATCCTCAAGCAGCAGGGCGAATCCTCCTGCCGCATCGAGCTGCGAGCCATAGCAGGCGGGCACCGCGATACGCGTATGCGCGGCGAGCTCGCGATAGAAACGAACCTCGCGGATATACAGCGACCAGGCCCTAGCGACTTCGAGACTGGTGGGGTCGGTCGAAGAAAATTTGCCGATGAGCGAGGCGGGAGCGCCGCCATCATTCTCCGAGTAGCGAATGTCGAACCGTGCCGTGTCGCCGATCTGACCCGTGCCGATGCGCGCCACATCGACCGCGGCGATCCGGACGCTGTGGCCGGCCTCCGCCAGCAGCGATTCAAGCCACGCCGGATCGACCGCTTCGGGACGGGGGACGGCAGCGTCGCCGTACCCGGCGGATTTCGTCGCACTGGTCACTATCTATCCTCTCTCCCCCGCTCGGTCGGCGGGGCTTTGCAAGGATGCGGAGACGCGCGCGCCAAGTCCAATCGGCCTTTCCAGCCGACCTATTGGCCCCGCCTATGAATGGCGACGCCGAAACAATTGGTCTCGGCGCGAATGGTCGCGGATCATCGAGAAAAATATGGGAGGCTTTCGATGCACGGCGGTCGGGAAAAACAGGCACTGGAGATATTGAGCGCCATCGGGACCGGCCTGATAGCGCTCGACCCCTTCACCCCCGACGCGCGCTGGTGGTGGAATGGCGGCCTCGACCTGCCGGTTGCCGCATTCCGCGACCTGCTGGCCGAACTGCACACCCAGACCGAGGCGGGGATCATCGTCACGCCGGGCCTGATCATCGCGCAGGGCGACACGGTGATGGTCGAGGCGACCTCCTACGCCAAGCTCACCAACGGGCGCGTCTATGACAATCGCTATATCTTCCTGTTCCATTTCACGGGCGACGCGATCCGCGAAGTGCGCGAATATAGCGACAGCGCCCATGTTAACGCGACCTTCGACCTTGGGGGCTGAAGGACCCGGCTGATCAGCCGAACGACCCGATCGGCAGCCGCTCGACGCTTTCGCCATCGGCTTCGCGGGCGGCCTGCCAGCGTTCGGCAAATTCGAAAAAGCGCCGCGCCGCCTTGTTCGGCGCAGTGCCGAGCACGACCGAGAAATCCATAAAGAAATTCATGCCCTCGACCGATCGAAGCACCAACCCCGCCGGCGTGGGGAACCAGCCGATGCCGATGCAGCAATTGCCGCTGCGCAACGCATAGCGTTCGATTGCTAGCGCATTGCCTTCGGACGGCGCCAGCGGGATCGCGCCGTGCGACAGCATGAAGCTGACCATCGGGTTGATGAATGCGTCACCATGCTCTCCACTGAGCATCGCGATACGGCGGCCGGCCAGTGCATCGCCGGGAATTATGTCCATCGCGGCGAGTTCGGACTCTTCGGGCACCAGCAGTCCAATCTTGCGGCGGCAGAGCAACACGCGTTCGAGGACGTCGGGATATTGCACCTCGTTGACGATATGCCCCGTGGGCACATCGCGAGTAAACTCGCCGGGCGGCACGTCGGTGGCGATACCCAGGAGCAGCGCGGCATCGAGCCTGTCGGTCAGCAGGTCGCGGATTTGGTCAGATTGCAGCCGGTTGTCGATCGTGTGCCTGATTTCGGGACGCGCCGCCGCGAAGGCGTCGAGCAATTCGATGCGGTCGGTGAAATCCATCGTGTACATCGCAGCGCCAAGACGAAATTGCGTCACCGTCGCGTGCTGCATCTCCTCGGCTTCGCGGCGCACGTCTTCGGCGCCGTCGAGCAGCGCCTCGACCTTCGGCAACAAGCGTGCGCCCTGTTCGGTTAGCGTGACGCTGCGCGACGTGCGGTGGAATAGCAGGAAGCCCAATATCTGCTCCAGCTCCTTGATCTGCCCCGACACCGTGGGCTGGGTCAGGTGCAGCCGCTCGGCCGCCCGTGTGACCGAGTTTTCACGGGCGATCGCCACGAAGCTGCGCAGCAGTTTCAGATCGAGATGATGCATATCCTCAAACCCAGTCGCTCTATCGGCAATTGCCACGCAGCGTAGCAGATTGATTGGCAGGGTCTATCGATTCACCGCGAAAGCCGATTGGACGCGGCAACCCCCGGCTCCCTACCAAGACGCCGAGAGGAGAACCGACGTGGCCTATAAGCTCGCGGACAATATCGACGAGATCATCACCGACCCCGCAACCTATGCCGACGAGGATCTCTATCATCGCGCCTTTGCGGACCTGCGCGCGAACGACCCGGTGCACTGGTGCACCGCTGCTCAATACCACCCCTTTTGGGCGATCACGCGCCATGCCGACATCATGCGCGTCGAGCTTGATGCAAAGAATTTCCTCAACGAGCCGCGCCAGTTCCTCGTGACCATCGACGACCAGAAGATGCTGGAGGAACAGACGGGCGGCAGCAATTTCGCGCGCAATCTGGTCGCAATGGATAATCCCGATCACAGGGCGTATCGCGCGCTGACCGCCGACTGGTTCGGCGCCAAGAGCGTGCGCGCGCTCGAGGAGAAAATCACCGACCTCGCTCGCGAAACCGTCGACCGGATGGTCGCGAAGGGCGGCGCGTGCGATTTCGCCAAGGAAATCGCTGCCTGGTATCCGCTGCGCACGATCATGATCGTGCTCGGTGTCCCGCGCGAAGACGAACCGTTGATGCTCGAGCTGTCGCAAAAAGTGTTCGGCGGCAGCGATGCCGACACCGGCGGCGGCGAAGGCATGGCGTCGATGCTGGAGGCGTTCAACGCCTTCAACCGATATTTCGGCGGTGTCGTATCCGACCGGCTGACCCATCCGCAGGACGATGTCGCGACGCTGTTGTCGACCGCGACGATCGACGGCGCGCCGATCGGCGAGGCCGAGCGCAACGCCTATTTCCTGATCATCGCCGCCGCCGGCCATGACACCACCAGTTCGGCGATTTCAGGCGGACTGCTCGCACTAATCCGCAATCCCGACCAGATGGCAAAGCTGCGCGCGAACCCCGACCTGATGCCGCAGGCGGTCGACGAGTTCATCCGCTGGACCACCCCGGTCAAACATTTCTTCCGCACCGCCGTCGAGGATTGTGATGTCGGCGGACAGGCGGTGAAGGCCGGCGACAGCCTGATGATGTGCTACCCGTCGGCCAACCGCGACGAAGCGGCATTCGACGACCCGATGACATTTCGCATCGATCGCAAGCCCAATCGCCAGCTCGCCTTCGGCTACGGCCCCCACGTCTGCCTCGGCCAGTTTCTCGCGAAGATGGAAATCCGGATATTGTTCACCGAACTGCTGGCGCGCATCGACGATATCGCGCTCGACGGCGATCCGGCATGGGTGAAGGCGAATTTCGTGTCGGGACTCAAGCGCTTGCCGATCCGCTATCGCTGCTGACCGCGATTGGGCCCTCGCGGGCGAATGACGGAAATCAGTCACGATATTCCGGCGGCGATCGCGACTAGGAAGAATGGCAATATCGAAGGCTTCCATGCCTTTTTCCGATGAATGGGCGACCAGTCCCGATTGGACATTGGC
>CAUUIU010000079.1:0-10682 GCA_963545025.1 uncultured Sphingopyxis sp.
AGATCGCTCAGTGTCTCGTGGGCTCGGAGATGTGTATAAGAGACAGGTGCGGCTTCGGCGGCGCAGCGTTCGCGCGCAGACCTGGGCGCCGGCATCGAGGAGGCGTCGGTGACGCGCGCCAAGGGTCCGATCCTCGCGGCAAGGGTTCAGGCTGCCGAAGCAGCGGCGGCCAAGGCGCGCGCCGCGCTGGCGCTTGCAAAGCTCGACCGCGGCCACACGCTCGTCGCCGCGCCGATCAACGGCGTGGTCGGGAATCGCCGCGTCCAGGTCGGTGACTATGTCCAGCCGGGCTCGCGGCTGCTGTCGGTCGTGCCGGTGCGGTCGATCTATGTCGTCGCCAATTTCAAGGAAACGCAGACGCGCGAAATGCGGCCCGGACAAAAGGCCGACGTCTATGTCGATGCACTCGGCGATACAGTGACCGGAACGATCGAAAGCCTCGCGCCGGGGTCGGCGAGCGAGTTCACCCTGCTGCCCTTCGAACCCGGATCGGGCAATTTCACCAAGATCGTGCAGCGTGTCGGGGTCCGCATCCAACTCGACCCGGGGCAGGCGGCGCTCGCGCAGCTGCGGCCCGGCCTGTCGGTGACAGCGAAGGTGCGGCTGCGCTAGGCTAGGTCTGCTCGTTCAGAAAGCCGACGACGACCTTCACCGTCGCGTCGGGCTGTTCCTCCATCAACCAATGGCCGGCGTCGGGGATGACGCCTTCGCGGACGTTGGTCGCGGCGGCGCGCATGACCACCGCCATCGTCGGGCCGAAGGATTGTGCGCCGCCGATGGCGAGCACCGGCATCGTCAATCGCTTGCCCGTGGCGAGCCAGGCACGGTTGTCGATCGCATCGCGGTCGAAGGCGCCGAACTGGGAAAAACCCGAACGCATCGCGCCGGGAAGGGCGTAGAGCTTCGCATAATGTTCGCGTGACGCCTCGTCGAACTTTGCTGGATCGGCGGAAAACTCGTTCCAGAAGCGATCGAGATAGATACGCTCGCGCCCGGCGACGAGCCGTTCCATGTCGGGGCCGCCGAAGCGGAAATGCCAGAGCAGCGGATTTTTCAGAATCTCGTCCCACGGACCGATGCCCGGAACGGGCGCGTCGAGCAGCACGAAACGCGTCACGCGGTCGGGCTGCTGTGTCGCGAGCGCGAAGCCGACCATGTTGCCGATGTCGTGGGTGACGAGCGCGAACTTGCCGATTTTATAGTGATCGAGAACGGCGGCGATGTCGCGTCCCTGCGTCGCCTTGTCATATCCGCCGCCTGGATGAGCCGACAATCCCATGCCGCGCAGGTCGGGAACGATGACGGTGTGATCCTTCATCAGCGCCGCCGCGAGCGGCGCCCACATATCGCCGGTCTCGCCAAAACCGTGCAGCAGCACCACTACAGGCCCCTTGCCGCCGGCGCGAACATGCAGCGTGGTGCCGTTGGCGGCGATGTCTTGCGATTTGAAGGTCGCGGGGAAGGGCGGAACCTGTGCCGCCGTGGGAAGGCTCGCCAGCGCGAGCGCCAAAGCTGTCACGAATCTGCCGGAAAATTTCATTGCTCTGCCCTTCGTCGAAGGAAGCAGGTGCGCCGCCTCAGATAGGGAGCATGCGCCCGAAGGCTGGCTTGTGCAAGGCAGCCTTCAACCGAGCGTCAGCATGTCGTCGAGCAGCGCCAGCGCGTCGGCGCGCGGCGCGTTCGCGTCGAGGAGCGGATTGAGCCGGTCGTCGAGCAGCAGGATCGCAAAGCCGTGGACGACGCTCCACGCGCGGGCGGCGTGGGCGCGGGTGACGCGCGCGGCGTCGGGGTCGCCTTCGTGGGCGGCGGCGACCGAGCCGGTCAGCGTGCCGAACGCACGCAGCATGGCCTCGTGCAGGGCGGGGCGCGCCTTGTCGAGTCGCTCGCCGCGGAACATCAACTGGAACAGCCCCGGTTCGGCGAGCGCGAATTCGACATAGGCGCGGCCGATGGCGTTGAGCTTGTGTTCGGGCGAGCTTCGGCCGGCCGCGGCGACTTCCATACGTTCAGCGAAGCGGTTGAAGCCGACCGCAGCAAGCTCGCTGACCAGGCCGGTGAGATCGTCGAAATGATTTTTGGGCGCGGCGTGCGACGCGCCGACATCGCGTGCGACGCCGCGCAGGGTCAGGCCGGCGACCCCGTCGCGGTTCACGATTTCCTCGGCAGCGGCGAGCAGCGCCGCGCGCAGATCACCATGATGATAGGGCTTGGTCATGCGACCGCTTAACCTCGCAATGTTGACGCTGTCAATTTAATGCTTGACTCCGGGCCATGGACTCCTCAATATTGACAGTGGAAACATTGAGTCAGAAGGGACAGGCGGATGAAAACCTTGCTTTACGCTATCGGGCCGATGCTGTTCGACTCACTCGGCGTGCTCGTTTTCGCGGTGCTGCTGGTCGCCGGGGCGGGGATCGTTCCGGCAACGATCGCGGGTACCGTGGTGGCGCTTGGCGTCGTCGGCTATGAACTGGTGCGCGGCAAGAAGGTCGCGGCATTGCAGTGGATCAGCCTGGCGTCGGTGCTCCTCACCGCCGCGGCGACGCTCTTCACCGGCGACCCGCGTTTCGTGATGGCAAAGCCCACCATCGTCTATCTGATCGTCGGATCGGTGATGCTGCGTCGCGGCTGGCTCAACCGCTATATCCTGCCCGAGCAGCTAGCGCTTGTCGGCGATGTCATGGACCGTTTCGGCATGATCTGGGCGGCGCTGATGTTCATCAGCGCGGGCCTCAACCTCGTCGTCGCGATCTTCTTCACCGGCTGGTGGCCGCTATTCATCGGGATATTCCCGCTGGCGTCGAAGTTCGGCCTGTTCGCGGTCCACATCGCAGTGGTGCATTTCATCGGACAGGCGCGGCTGCGCCGCCGCGCAGGCGGCGAGTTGCAGCCGCTGGCAGCCGAATAGAGCTTATTCGGCGTCGAGCCCGTACGCCGTGTGCAGCACGCGCACGGCGAGTTCGGTTTCGTCCTCGTCGATCAGCACGCTGACCTTGATCTCGCTGGTCGAGATCGCCTGGATGTTGATGCCGCGATCGGCCAAAGCACGGAACATCGTGCTGGCGACGCCCGCATGGCTCTTCATGCCGACGCCGACGACGCTGATCTTGGCGATCTTGTCGTCGCTGATGATCCGGTTGAAGCCGATCTTTTCCTTCGCGGCTTCGAGCAGGTCGATCGAGCGGAGGAGGTCGGTTCCGGGCACCGTGAAGGTCACGTCGGTCTCGCCCTTTTCGCGGCCGACGTTCTGGATGATCATGTCGACGTTGATGCCCGACGCGGCGAGCGGGCCGAAGATGTTCGCGACGGCGCCCGGCTTGTCGGGGACGCGCGTCACGATGATCTTGGCTTCATTCTTGTCGTGGGCGATGCCGGTGATCAGCTGCCGTTCCATCTGATGTTCCTCTATTTCCTCGTCGCTGACGATCATCGTGCCTTTTTTGGGAGCCTCGTCGCCCTCGACGAAGCTGGACAGGACCTGCACGCGCACGCCTTCCTTCATCGCCAGGCCGACCGACCGGGTCTGCAGCACCTTGGCGCCGACGCTCGCGAGTTCGAGCATTTCTTCATAGGTGACATAGTCGAGCTTGCGCGCGCGTGCGACGATCCGCGGGTCGGTGGTGTAAACGCCGTCGACGTCGGTGTAGATGTCGCAGCGGTCGGCCTTCACCGCCGCCGCCACCGCGACCGCGCTGGTGTCGGAGCCGCCGCGCCCGAGCGTCGAGATGCGGCCGTCGTCCATCATGCCCTGGAAGCCCGGGATCACCGCGACCTCGCCGCGCGCCATCGCGGCGCCGAGCGTTCCGGTGTCGATATCGGCAATGCGCGCGCGGGCATGCGCTTCCTCGGTACGGATCGGGAGCTGCCAGCCGAGCCAGCTGCGCGCGGGGACGCCCATTGCCTGCAAGGTGAGCGCGAGCAGACCCGAGGTGACCTGTTCGCCGGAAGCGACGACGACGTCATATTCGGCGGGGTCGTAGCGCGGGTTGGCCTCGCGGCAGAAATTGACGAGGCGGTCGGTCTCGCCCGCCATGGCCGAGACGACGACCGCGACCTCGTTGCCGTTCGCCACTTCGCGCGCGACGAGCTTCGCCACGGTGCGAATCCGCTCGGTGCCCGCCATCGACGTGCCCCCGAATTTCATCACGATCCGCGCCATCTCGCCCCGCTTTCCTGAACTGGTTTCGCCCGCAACTTTCCTGCAATTCTGCGGCGTCCGGCTGTTACGGAAGGGGGAAGGCGATGGCAAGCGTGAGAACCTATGCGCGCGATAGAATTTCTTGCGCCGAGGAAGGCGGAGTGCCACATCGCGGGGCATGAGCAGCGCGACGATCAATCCCAATGAAGCAGCCCATTTTGGCGCGCTCGCCGCCGACTGGTGGGATCCGCACGGATCGTCGGCGATGCTGCACAAGCTGAACCCGGTGCGGCTCGCCTATATTCGCGATCAGATCGATGCGCATTGGCATGTCGATGCGCGCGAGCGTTATGCGCTCGCCGGGCGCAGCGCGATCGATGTCGGTTGCGGCGCAGGGCTGCTCGCCGAACCGCTCGCGCGGATGGGTGCGAGGGTCACCGGCGTCGATGCGGCGCCCGAGAATATCGCCGCAGCGCGCGACCATGCGGCGGGGCAGGGGCTGGATATCCGTTATCACGCGGGCGAACTCGCCGCGCTGCCGCCCGCGACCTTCGACCTTGTCACCTCGATGGAGGTCGTGGAGCATGTGACGGATCCCGCAGCTTTCGTCGCCGAACTCGCCGCACGGCTGGCGCCCGGCGGGCTGATGATATTGTCGACGCCCAACCGGACGATGCTGTCGAAGCTGTTGCTGGTCGAAGCCGCCGAACGCGTCGGCGCGGTGCCGCGCGGAACGCACGACTGGGATCAGTTTCTGAAACCGGAAGAGCTCACCGAACTGCTTGAAGGCGCGGGGCTGGAGGTCATCGACCGCACCGGCCTTTCCCCCTCGGCCGCCAAGGGCTTCAAGCTCGGCGGCAGCGAGGCGCTCAACTATCTGGTGGCGGCAAGGTGGCCGCGCTGAAGGGCCGCGATCCGCGCGTCGACGCCTATATCGCGAAGCGGCAGGCCTTCGCGCAGCCGATCCTGACCCATTTGCGCGAGCTGGTGCATCGGCACGCACCGGGAACGGAAGAGACGCTGAAATGGGGCGTGCCGCATTTCGTGCTGAACGGGCAGAACCTCGCCGGCATGGCCGCTTTTAAGGAACATGCGACCTTCGGCTTCTGGCGCGACGAGGAGGTGACCGGCTCGCCGCGCGACACCGGCGCGATGGGGAGCATGGGGCGACTGGGCTCGCTGGCCGATCTGCCGGGCGACGAGGCGATGGCGGCGTATATCAGGAAGGCGGCGGCGCTTTGCGCCGAGGGCAAGCCCAAACGCCCGGCGTCGAAGCCCAAGGCGGCGCTCGACCTGCCCGAAGACCTCGGAACCGCGTTGAAAGCCAATGCCCCGGCGCAAGGCCATTGGGACGCCTTCTCGCCCGGCAAGCGCCGCGACTATATCGAGTGGGTGCTGGAGGCGAAGCGCGAGGAAACGCGCGTCAAGCGCATCGAAACGATCGTGGCGCAGGTTGCCGAGGGCAAAGACCGGAACTGGAAATACAAGAGCTGCTGATCCGCCGGGATCAGAAGTCCACATCCTCATAATATTTGGGCGGCGTCACGATTTCCATCCGCTCGGCGAGCAGCGGGCGAAAACTCGGGCGCGATTTCAGGCCCGAGTACCAGCCCTTGGTCTGCTCGTGCCCCGTCCAGTCGATCCCGCCGAGATAGTCGGCGACCGAAATATGCGCGGCAGCGGTCAGATCGGCTAGGCTCATCGTTGCGCCGGCGAGCCAGGTGCGATGGTCGATCAGATAATCGACATAGTCGAGATGGTTGTTGGCCGCCTTCATCGCTTCGCGCAGGGCGCCGCCGTCGGGCGGCTGGCGGTGGACGATACGCTTCTGCATGCGCTCGAACAGCAGCGGGCCGGTGACTTCATAATAGAAATCATGGTCGAACCACGACGTCAGCCGGCGGATTTCGGCGCGGTTTGCCGCCGTGCCGTTGATCATCGCCTTGCCTTCGACGGTTTCCTCGAAATATTCGGCGATCGCCATGCTGTCCATCAGGACCTGGCCGCGCGCCTGATCGACCATCACGGGGGTTCGCCCCGCCGGGTTCAGGTCGATGAACTCGTCGCGGCGCTCCCACGGCGATTCCCGTACCAATTCATAACCGACGCCCTTTTCGCCCAGCAAAAGGCGAACCTTTCGCGAGAAAGGACAGAGCGGGAATTGATAGAGTTGCCACATGCCTTTCGCATAGCGGCAAGCGGGCGCTACCTGCAACGCCTATGGCGCGGCAATTGTGGATGAATGTCAGCGGCGCGTGGCGGCGCGTTCGCGCTCCCATTGCGCAGCGAGGTCGCGCGCCATGTCCTTGAGCAAGGGCGCATAAGCCGCCATCGCCGAAGCGGCGTGGCCCGCCATGCGCGCGGTCGCGCGGACGTCGTCGCCCATACGCTCGGCATATTCGGGATCGTCCTTGCCCGCGACCTCGCCGAGCGTGGCGTCGGGCGGGATGTAGGCGGCATCGGATTCGGGATCGACGCGCGCGACGGCTTCGGCGAGCGGGCCGACCTTCAGCTGCATCAGCGCGCTGACCATCGCCGCGACGGTGTCGGCCATGCGGTCCTGCGCGACGGGATCGTTGAGCGTCGCGACGGTATCGCGCATTTCGCCATCGGCCGCAGCCGCGGGCAGCGGTGCAGCGAGGGCGATCAGGGGCAGGGCGGCAACGAACAAACGCATGATGTCATCCTTTCAGGATGCGAAATCGATGCGGCGCTATAGACAGGCGGTGCTTTCGCTCGGCTGAACGCGCGCATGGCTTGCGACGAAGCGAACCGGGCGCGCGATGAGCCCTATTCCGCCGCGACGACCTCGATTTCTTCCTCGTTCAGCGAATGCGTCAGGCGGCTCAGCATTTCATTCGGGCACACCTGCCAGAAACGCGTCCGCCAGCGGTCCCAGTCGGCGAGCACTTCGGCCGACCACTTGCTGCCCGTGGCTCTGGCGTGGTCTTCTACCAGTTCCCTGACAACCGCTTCCCAATGGCTGCTCGCGAGCCGCTGCCACACGATCGATTCGCCATTGGCGCGGCGTTCGAAGCTGTCATCGCTGTCGAGCACGAAGGCCATGCCCCCCGTCATGCCCGCACCGAAGTTCGAACCCACGGGGCCAAGAATCACTGCGGTGCCCCCGGTCATATATTCGCAGCCGTTGGCGCCGCAGCCTTCGACAACCACGCGCGCGCCCGAGTTGCGGACCGCGAAGCGCTCGCCCGCCTGACCCGCCGCGAGCAGGGTGCCCGAGGTCGCGCCATAGAGGACGGTGTTGCCGATGATGCTGTTGTGCTGACTGACGAGCGGGCTCGACACCGTCGGGCGCACGATGATGCGGCCGCCCGACAGGCCTTTGCCGACATAGTCGTTGGCGTCCCCGAACACTTCGAGCGTGATGCCGCTGCACAGGAAGGCGCCCAGCGACTGGCCGGCGGTGCCGCGCAGGCGGACCTGCACATGGTCGTCGGCGAGGCCGTTCATCCCGAAGCGCTGCGTCACTTCGGCCGACAGGCGCGTTCCGACAGCGCGGTGCGTGTTGCGGACATTGTAGGTGAGCTGCATGCGCTCGCCGCGATCGAACAGCGGCTTGGCGTCGTTCAATATCTGCGCGTCGAGGCTGTCGGGCACCGGATTGCGGACGAGGCCCGCCGAGCGACGCTCATTGTCGGGCGCGTCGACCTTGGCGAGGATCGGGTTGAGGTCGAGGTCGTCGAGATGTTCGGCGCCGCGGCTGACCTGGCGGAGCAATTCGGTGCGGCCGATGATCTCGTCGAGGCTGCGATAACCGAGCCGCGCGAGGATTTCGCGCACTTCCTCGGCGATGAAGGTCATCAGGTTGATCACCTTCTCGGGGCTGCCGGTGAACTTCGCGCGCAATTTCTCGTCCTGCGTGCAGACGCCGACGGGGCAGGTGTTCGAGTGGCACTGGCGCACCATGATGCAGCCCATCGCGACGAGGCTCAAAGTCCCGATGCCATATTCCTCGGCGCCGAGGATCGCCGCGATGACGATATCGCGCCCCGTCTTGAGCCCGCCGTCGGTGCGGAGGCGGATGCGATGGCGCAGGCCGTTGAGGGTCAGCACCTGGTTGACTTCGCTGAGGCCCATTTCCCACGGCGTGCCGGCATATTTGACGCTCGTCTGGGGTGAGGCGCCGGTGCCGCCGGTATTGCCCGCGACGAGGATGACGTCGGCGTGGGCTTTCGCGACGCCCGCCGCGACGGTGCCGATGCCGGCCGAACTGACGAGCTTCACGCAGACGCGCGCCTTGGGATTGATCTGCTTCAGGTCGTAGATGAGCTGCGCCAGATCCTCGATCGAATAAATGTCATGGTGCGGCGGGGGCGAAATCAGGGACACGCCCGGCGTCGCATGACGCAGGCGTGCGATGAACTCGGTGACCTTGAAGCCGGGAAGCTGGCCGCCCTCGCCGGGCTTGGCGCCTTGCGCGACCTTGATCTCGATCTCGTCGCACGCGCCCAGATATTCGGCGGTGACGCCGAAGCGGCCCGATGCGATCTGCTTGATATTGCTGTTGGCGTTGTCGCCGTTGGCATAGGGCTGATAGCGCTCGCTCGCCTCGCCGCCTTCGCCCGAGACGGCCTTGGCGCCGATGCGGTTCATCGCGATCGCCAGCGTTTCATGCGCTTCGGGCGACAGCGCGCCCAGCGACATGCCGGGGGTGACGAAGCGCTTGCGGATTTCGGTGATCGCCTCGACGCTGTCGAGCGCGACGCCCTGCGCCGGATAGTTGAACTCCATCAGATCGCGCAGATAGACTGGCGGCAGGTCGGCGACGCCGCGCGCGAACTGCAGATAGGTCGAGTAGCTGTCGGTCGCGACCGCGGTCTGGAGGAGGTGCATCAGCTGCGCCGAATAGGCATGCGTCTCGCCGCCCGCGCGCTGGCGATAGAAGCCGCCGATGGGGAGCGTGGTGACGCGCTTGTCGAACGCCGCGCTGTGCTTGTCGGTCGCGTTGATGAACAGCGACTGATAGCCCTCGCCCGAAATCTTCGCCGGCATGCCGGGGAAGAGATCGTTGACGAGCGCACGGCTGAGCCCGACCGCCTCGAAATTATAGCCGCCGCGATAGCTGGAGATCACCGCGATCCCCATTTTGGCGAGGATCTTGAGCAGCCCGTCGTCGATCGCCTTGCGGAAGCGCAAATGGCAGTCGCCCAGCGACAGTTCGCCGCCGAACAGTCCGCGGGTCCAGCGGTCGGCGATCGCGGCTTCGGCCAGATAGGCGTGGACCGTCGTCGCGCCGACGCCGACGAGCACGGCGAAGGCGTGGGTGTCGAGCACTTCGGCCGAGCGGACGTTGATCGAGGCATAGCTGCGCAGCCCCTTGCGCACGAGGTGGGTGTGGACCGCGGCGGCGGCGAGCACCATCGCCATGCCGACGCGGCCTTCGCCGATCGCCTGATCGGTCAGGAACAGCTCGCTGCGCCCGGCGCGCACGGCGTCTTCGGCTTCGCGGCGGACACGCGCGATGGCGTCGCGCAGCGTCGAGGCATCGCCGCCGGTGGCAAAGGTGCAGTCGATGTCGGCGACCGCATCGCCGAAATAGGCGCGCAGGCGATCCCAGTCCTCGCCAACGAGCACCGGGGAATCGATGACGAGCACATGCGCGCTCTGCCCCTTTTCGTCGAGGATGTTGGCGAGGTTCGAGAAGCGCGTCTTCAGGCTCATCACATGCCGTTCGCGCAAGCTGTCGATCGGCGGGTTGGTGACCTGGCTGAAATTCTGGCGGAAGAATTGCGCGACGTGGCGCGGCTTGTCGGAAATGACCGCGAGCGGCGTGTCGTCGCCCATCGATCCGATCGCTTCCTTGGCATCCTCGACCATGGGGGCGAGGATCAATTCCATATCCTCCATCGTCAGCCCGGCGGCGACCTGGCGGCGGAGCAACTCGGCGCGGTCGATGGTCGGCAGTGTCGCCTTGCCGCCCTTGGGCAGGTCGGCCATCGTGCGGAAGCCTTTCACGCGCGCGCCATAGTCGTGCAAACCCGCGATCTTGTCCTTGATCGCGCGGTCTTCGTAGAGCGTGCCGTCCTCGAGATCGACCGCGATCATCTGGCCGGGGCCGAGGCGGCCCTTCTTTCGGATGCTCGCTTCGGGGAGCAGGACCATGCCGCTTTCGGAGCCGACGACGAGCAGATTGTCAGCGGTCAGCGTGTAGCGCAGCGGACGCAGCGCATTGCGGTCCATGCCCGCAACCGCCCAGCGGCCGTCGGTCATCGCGAGCGCGGCGGGGCCGTCCCACGGCTCCATCACGCTGGCGAGATAATTATACATGGCGCGGTGCGCGTCGGGCATTTCGGCCTCGTCGCCCCAGGCTTCAGGAACGAGGATCAGCTTTGCCGTCGGCGCGTCGCGGCCGGCTCGGCACAGCGTTTCGAACACGGCGTCGAGGGCGGCGGTGTCCGACGCGCCCGCCGGGATCACCGGCTTGATGTCTTCCGAATGCTCGCCGAAGGCGAGGCTCGCCATCTTGATCTCGTGGCTCTTCATCCAGTTCTTGTTGCCGCGGATCGTGTTGATCTCGCCATTA
>CAUUIU010000080.1:0-10644 GCA_963545025.1 uncultured Sphingopyxis sp.
CTCGATGGCCAAGCTGGCGCGGACATCCGATAGCTATTTTGTGCGGCGCGCGGGCGCCTTCTTGCGGCCGCCACCGCGGCCTTTGGTGCCGAGGCCGATTTCCTTCGCGAGCGCTCGACGCTTCTCGGCATAGTTCGGCGCGACCATCGGATAATCCTTCGGCAGGTTCCACTTGGCGCGATAGTCTTCCGGCGTCATGCCATGGTCAGTTGCGAGATGGCGCCGAAGCATCTTCATCTTCTTCCCGTCTTCGAGGCACACGATATGATCGGGCTTCACCGACGCGCGGATCGATACGGCGGGTTCCTGTTTGACTTCGGGTTCCGCGCTTCCGCCAAGTGCTGAAAGCGCCTCGTGAACGGAACGGATGACGAGAGGAATATCGGATATGGCGACGCTGTTGTTGCTGACATGCGCGGCAACAATATCAGCCGTTAGCGTGACGAGCGTTTCCTGATCTTCCATTTCGCATATCCGTTCCCGGGTCGATAGATTTCTATCGATCCGCGACATGCACGCATGTTGTCGTCGCGACAAGGGGGGCTCCGTGCTTCAATCCCGAAACGCGGATCGGATGATTTCCCAACGCCACGCGAGCGACAAGCGCTTCCGCATCAGCGCGAAGCGGATGTGAAAGGCGAGCGACGGATAGGGCTTGCCGATGACCGCATATTCAGCCTGCTCGCGAAGGCGTTTGACACGTCGGCGGCTGATGCCGAGCCGCCGCGCGATCTCGTCATAGGGGCGGCCATAAAGATGGAAGAATATCCAGACATGCCGTGTCAGTTCTGGCTGTTCGACCAGCCGCTCGGGTATCTGCACCGTGTCGGCGATCTCCGCGCCCTTTTGTTCGGCGTCGGTCAGTGGTCGCTCCTCGGGAAGCGGCCGTCGTCGCCGTCGATGGACCGCATAGCCCTGCGGATAGCGCTGGTCGGGGACGAGGCGTTCGGCCAGCCATTCGTCGAAGGGTTGCCAGCCCGCGCAATGGAGCGCGTCGTCGACGCGCAGCAAGCGCATCCGCGGACCTCGGCGCCACGGTGCGATAAAGCGCCATTGATCGACTGTGGCGACACCGGCCCGGCGCGATTGCGTGACCGCCTTGCGCAGCGCCCCCGACAACGCCGTCACGACGAACGCCGCCGCCGCTTCCTGATCGGCCGCTATATCGGCCATCGGGTCGGGCCACGCCACCTCGCCGGGATAGCCGCTCTCGGCGAAGGCGACCGCGAGCGCTTGCCGATAGTCCCGCTGCAAGCGCGTCTGCAAAGCATCGGTCGCCGACCCGACGCCGGGGACCGGCTCCGTATAGCAGACGTGCGCGCGGATGATCGCGCGGGCATCGGCGAGGCAGGCGGCTATGTGCGCGCGATCCGCGCCAAGCGTATCGGCCATCGCATCGACATCGACGCCGTAGAAGTTGTGGAGCAGGAACAGCGCGCGCAGCAGCGCGGGCAATCCGTCGGTCGCCGTGCTGCGGCGATGCTCATCGAGGCCGGTCATGGCGCCACCTCTGCCGCGACCGCGGCGCGGCAGAGCTTGAGCGCACGCATCATATGATATTCGACGGTCTCGACGCAGACGCCAAGCTCGGCGGCGATCTCCTTGTAGGTCCGGCGGTGAATCCGGTGCATCACGAACACGCGGCGGGTCTTGGGCGGCATCGCGCGCACGGTGCGCCGATAGAAGCGCTGCAAATCCTTTTCCTCGATCCGCCATGTCTGTTCGGAGCGCGTCGGTGCATCCCGCGCTTCGTCCAGCGGATAGAAGATCGCGCTCGTCCGCCGTTGTCGGCGCCTTCGATCGATCAGCATATTGCGCGCGATCCGGTTGAGATAGGCGCCCGGCTGGTCCAGCATCGGCAGTTTGCCGCTGTAGTGGAGCCGGGCGAAGGCCTCCTGCGCAAGGTCACGCGCTTCGTCGGGTCCCATCCGCCGCCTCAGCCTGCGCAGCAGGCGCGGATATTCGGCGCGATAGACATCCTCGAATGTCGCGATCTCCAGGACGGCGCTCATGGCCGCGCCCCTTTGCGCTCGCGTTCATTCAGCGGCGCATCGCGCGACGCGCGATAGAGGCAAATGCCCGCCTCGATCCGGTCGAGGATGAAGGTGTCGCGCTCGGCTTTCGCGATGCGGATGTCCGCCTTCGAGAAGAATTCGAGGCCGACGGCGCAGCGGTTGCCAAGCTCGCTGTCGATGACATCGCGGGCGCGGGTCCAGCATTCCGCTTCCTTGAACAGCGGATGATTGACGACGATCCACAGTTCGTAATCGGAAAAATTGATCGTATCGTCGTCTTCGTACCAATTCTTCCGCGCATAGGGGCCGATCAGGATGATGCGCCTGATCTCGCCGCGCCCGGGTGCCTGCACTTGGGTTGGATCGAAGCAGGCACGCAGGATGCGCGCGATCCGCTCGACCTCCTGCTGTTTGCGGCGGATGAGATGGCCGACGCGCGCCATCACAACCTCGCGCGCGTAAACGTCGTTCGATTTCGGGGTATTCATTTGCAGCTCGCACACCGGCGGTCCACGCATCTGCGCGCGGATATGCAAGCGGTGTCCGCTGTGTGATGCCGCCAGTGCGGCTTACAGCAACTGCCCGACCGTGATGGCCGGACCTACATGATGCCTGGCAGGATTATCCCGAGGATGGCCGCCAGTCATTCCATCCCGTGAGCGGGATTATGCCAGAATCGGGGAGTTCGGGCAAGTTGTGACAGCGGCCGCGCATTAGTCTGAAAGGTTTGGATTCGACCGACTGCGGAAAATCACCAGTGTCCGCGGACTACCTTAAAAGCGACGTAACCCGCCACCGCCAAAATGCTTACTATGAGCACTATCGTGCCCGAAGTGAGGTACATGTCACCGAGCATGTCACTCAAAGAGGTCCGGCTGGGAGGCGCGTCGTTTACTGGATCATAGAGGATTGCGTGGGTTCGGATCGGTATCACGCTGAAGACAAGCGCCGCCGTTAAGACGATGAGACCCGCGAGCTTCCACCACATACCGACCTCCGTTCATGCAAAATCAGAATGCCGCGAGTAATTTCCGGCTCTATCCCAAGTTTTGCGTTCCGAGTTATCCACGCGCCGTCTGTTCGAGTTCGGCGATCTTGTCGGTGCAGACCTGATGGACGACGCGGCCGAGTTCCTCGACGCGCTCGCCAAGCCAGGTCAGTTCCTCTTCGCTGATCTTGTAATGTTTCGAGTAGCGGGCCTTGGTGTAGGCTTCCTTCAATTTCTGGAACATCGCGCGCTCGCGGCGATTGGTCTCGGGCCAGATGCCGTAGAGGCGTCGGTCGAGCCCTTCGGCGAGCGAGCGCAGGAAGGCGATGTTGTGATTGTACGGTGTGTAGAAGGTCAGCGTTAGAAGCAGACAAGAATATAGGCGTTCTGCCGTCTGGTGCATATCGAACGCGGCATCTTTCAGAAAGCCCCGTTCAATGTCGAACTTGGCAATCTCGAACCGCTTCATGGCCGAGGGAAAGCCGTCCTCAAAATACTCTTTCGCCGCGTCTAGCGCCTGAGTTGGCGTCTTGGGTTTCGGCGTCGGCAGCTCCCGGCCATCGGCTTCGTACAGCCCGATGCCATCCTTCGCGACCTCCATGAAGAAGACGCGACCATGCGCGAGCCCATCGTTCACTTCGTGGAGCGAATGAACAATGAAGTTGACCGGCGTCCGCAGCGTCTTCTCGATGGTGTAGGCGCGGATCAGCCGCTCCTCGGCCTTGGCCCAATAGGCGGCGCGGTCGGTCAGCTCCTTCTGGCTGACGATGACAAGAATATCATAGTCGGATTTATACTGGTTCGCCGACAGCGGCGCATCGACGTGGTCGCCGCGGGCGTGGCTGCCGAACAGCACGACCTTGAGGATGCGGGCGCCCTTGCGGCGCCCGGTCGCGTTTTCGGTTGCTTGACCGAACTCGTCGAAGAGAATTTCGACGATGCGCTCAAGCTCGCGCTGCTTCACAGGCGGAAGATGATCGACGTCGGTTCGCATCGGATACTGTCTAGCGCCGAAATGACAGCGCGCCAACCGGACCCGCCATGATTCAATCGCTTATGCGGGACGGGAAACCTTCGACATATTGCGGCGCGTCGTCGGTGATGCAGACCCATGGCGCTTTCGAGCCGACATATATGTGTGCAGCATATCCGCGAAAACCCGGATCGTCGTCGAGCAAGCCCGCTGGCACGAAATAGATTTTGCCGTTGCTATCCGTATGCGGGGTCGGACTTCCGCAGGTTCCGCAGAAGGTCGATTGCCAGCCATTGCCAGCCGGAACCATGAAGGTGCGAACCTCGTCCTCGCCGCAGAGCCAGTGCAGGTTTTTCGCCGATGTATAGAATACGGCATTCCCGTCGGTTCCGGACACCTTGCGGCATTTTGAGCAATGGCATTGCCCGACAGGGCCGAATTTTCCTTCGATGACAAAAGCGACCTTGCCGCACAGGCACGATCCCTTGACCGGCTTTGACATATGCTTTTCTCCCCGCGATGATTTCCACCCACGTCACGATTGGGAACCAAGCTGCGATAGCAGGCACGCCATTGGCAAGAACAGAATGCCCGGCGCGGAGCGCCGGGCGAAAAAATGAGGAGCGGGTTTCCCCGCTCCTCCATGAAGATCGCAGCTTGCTGTTCAGGCCGCTTGGCGCATTTCCGGTTCAGCGTCAATTTCGACCGGGGCGAGAAGCGACGCGATGCGCTCGCTACGTTCGACACAGCCGATGCCGCCGCGATCCGTGTAGCCCGACGGCGGAAAGGCGAACCAGCGGGGAAACCAGCCCTCGACCTTCGTCCGGCCATTGCTGCCGGTGAGGCAATCGACGAGGATGCCGCGCTGCACCTTGGCGGTCGCATCCGCATTGGCCTCGGCAACTTCACCGCCCGCAACCTCCGCAATCACGGCATTCAGAAGCTGCTTGTCGCGGATCAGGTCGGGCAGCACGGTCGTATCGTCCCAACAGGTCCGCATGTCGGTGCCGGTGAGTTGGCCCAGCAAATCGACCTCGGTGGTGCCAACCGCCAGCGTCTCGCCCATCACGACGGGAAGGATGCTCATTACCGCTGCGTCGGACAGCGCGAGCAGACGGGTGAACAGGCCTGCAACCCCATGCTCCCCGTCATAGCCGCCGATGACGGTCGGCGCTTCGGGATCGAACCCGAGCAGCGCCAGCACCTCGCGCCGCTTCGCATCGAACGCCGCTTCGCTCGCCGATACCTCGATGCTCTCGGCAATCGCATCGCTCGCCGCGCGCTGCTTTTCGACATCGATCCGCCACAGGTGCGATCCGACAATGACATGGGCGACCATCATGCGAAGGGCAATGCCGGGTTCGGATAGCAGCGATGCGCGCACGGCGGCATGACGATGGAGGTCGATATAGTTCCCCAGCGCCGCGCTGACCTCGGGACGCGCTGGCTTTTGTGCCTCGGCTCCCGCTGCGCCCTTGGCGCGCTGCCGCGCTTCCTTGCTGGTGATATAGCCCTCGTGGAAAGCGATCTCGCCGCGATGGCTGATGGTCACGAAGACCTTGCCGCCCTTCTTCTTGGGGCAGCGTTCGTGCTCCCAGCCATTGAAGTAAGTGCCGCGCTCCATAATGACGACATCACCCCAGCCGCTATCGCGGTAGAAGTCCGCCTGCTTCCGGGCCTCGGCCATCTGCGCGGTCCAGAACGCATCGGCGTCCGCAAAATAGCTGTCCTCGCCGAACAGGTCGGAGACGATCTCGCCGGTGTAGCTCGCGACATCGAACTTCGCGACCTTGGTGGCGATAGCGCTGCCACCGAACAGCCATGATTTGAGCTGGCTTCCGGTCGGGGCGTGCTTCTCGGGACAATCGACCAGCCCCAGCCATTCACGCTGCTGCGTCTTGGTGGCGAGGGTCAGGTGCCGCATCGTGACGACATCGATCTTCCCGGCCCGATAGAAGCCACGGATGCGCGGCAGAAGATTGCCGATGGCAAGCGTCCGCTTCACCTGCAAGCCGGTCAGCCCAAAGGTGAGCCCGATCTCCTCGACGCTCCGCCCTTCGCGAACGAGCCGCGTGAAGGCTTCGCAGCGGTTCACCTCATCGGGGTCGAGGCGGGCGATATTCTCGATCAGCGAGGCTTCGAGTGCCGCCGCATCGTCCCCGGCCTTCATCACCGCACAGGGCAGCGGGTCGATGCCGCCCTGTTCCTCCGCGACGATCTGCGCGCAATAATAGCGCCGCTTGCCCGCGACGACTTCATAGTCTCCTTCTGCTGCACCCGATCTGACGATCAGCGGCACGAGAATGCCGCGCGCCCGCACCGACGGCAGGATGTTTGTGATGTCCGGCTTCTTCGTAATCCCGCGCATGTTGGCGGACGACACCGAAAGACGCGACAGTTCGATATGCTGGAATTCCATGATCTCTCTCCTTGCTCTAAAACCACCGCAGCCCCGGCTGAGCGGGGGGAGCGGCAAGAGCGACCGGAGAGGCCCGCTATCGAGGCAGGGCGCACCCGAAGGGTCGGAACAAGCTGGAGAACCCCGAAGGGGTTGCACCCTGCCGGGCGGGCCTCAGAGGAGAGCGACGCTCCCACCGCACGGCCGGAGGCCATCGCCATCGCGCAAAGCGCGATGACCTTCGGGCCGGAGCCTGGCTCCGGCCCTTCGCGTCATGCGATCGTTACGGCGTCAGCCGCAGAGGCGGCGCGCAGCGATGGCTCGGTGGAGCGAAGCGGAGTAGAGCGCGGCCGCCGCAGGCGGGACGCCGGCCGATCTCAAGGTATTTGGGACACGGAGGCCTTTTCGCCATATTGACGCCGCCGTTTTTCCTGTTCCTCGAGAGGTGGAACGCGGAGAGCTTTGCGCATCGCGTCCGAAATCAGCGCCCGGTCATAAGGTTCCTGCGTTGCGGGACCATTCTCCGGAATTGTATATTGCGTACCCAGTATCTGCGGTTTGTCGATGGCCTGAAGATAGCGGTCAAGCGTCGCGGACGCGATCCAGACGGCATCGGGTCTTCCCCGTGCGATGGCGATCGTCGCCAGCAGATGCGCTAAAAGATAGTCATTGGCTTCGCTGCCGTGCTGGAAGACGAAAGCGGCATGATAATAATCGTCGCCGCTTTGCAGCGCGCCGGTGTCGAGCAATTGCTTCGTGCGGCCACGGCGTTTGTCGTCGGCGGGGCCGATAACGGACCAGTCGATATTCGCGTTTTGGCGATCGGCTTGATCGGCCTCGAAAATCGCGGTCATCTCGGCATTGGTCGGACGATTGACGGTCGGGACATAGCTGCGCCCGGAATCCCACGGCCCTAATGGAGATGGAGTCTCCTCAGCTTTGACGAGAGGGAATGGCTCAAATGGAGCGCCCTTAAACGACATTTCTGCATGATCGGCATCGATCGGATGCAGGCGGAGGATGGCATCGTCAAAGGTAATTTCGATATCGGAGCCGACCAGACGCACATTCCGAGATTGACGGCGGATCGCCCGTCCACCGATCTTGGAAAAACTCTCACCATCGGTCTGGAAGCGCTCAGGCCGCTCCCATGTCGCCGTTGTCCCGTTCGGCTCTTCCTTGATCTCGATGCGGAACAGCGTTTGGTCCCCTGCCTTCAAATCCCAGGTTCCGGATGGACCGAGCATCGCCGCCGATGCGGCGACGAGAAGCGATGACAGGAATGTTGGCATGTCTCATCCTTGCATGATCGATACCCACGGACAATCGGGCTGTTCAATGAACAGGACGTGGACGCGGATCGACAACGAAACCGTCCCGATGTGATTCGCGACCCTCAGCCTATGCGAAACGGATGTTCGCGAGGATACGGCGACCCCCAACGGCTCGGATGGGCTTCGGCCTGGGACGGTATGGGAAAATATTTCGATCCCGCCATGAAGCGACAGCGGACGCCAAGGGACGACAGGAGACGCCAGCGGTCGCCAGCGCGAGCGGCACGTTCCTGCCCATGGTCTTGCAAAGCATGGCAGAATTTCCAATTCTGAGCCGAGGGGCTCCCACCAACCGTCAGATGATGGAAGACGCCCCATGCCCGACCCCGACAGGATCATCCGCCTTCAGACCGTCCTCGCCCGCACCGGGCTTTCTCGCTCGACCCTCTACCGCAAGATCGCCGAAGGCACGTTCCCGGCCCAGTTGAAGATCAGCGTTCACGGTGCTGGATGGCATGAGTCTGCCGTCCAGCGCTGGATCGCCGATCCCGTTCGCTACCGCGCCGATAATGACAATCCACCGCATTCCGTGGGGCCGGTATGAAGAAGGGCGATGCGAAGGGCTCGCCTTCGGTCACGGCCGCCAACGACAATGATGCCGACCCCGATCCGGTCGCCATCGACGCGGCGCTGACGCGCATCGCCGAGGCGATCGGGCGGCATATCGCGCGCGAGCATATGCGCGAGAGGAAAGCGGCCAACGACAATGAGCCGGACGGCAAAAACCCAACCCCGCTAAAGCATTGACGCTAGGGTCGTAGGGGCGGACACTGTCTTATCGGTCGTTCGGGGCCTCTGTCCCGCTATGCCAAAGGAAGACATGATGATCCGCGCCGCGCTCTACGCCCGCTATTCCTCCGACCAGCAAAGCTCGGCGTCGATCGCCGACCAGCAGCGTATCTGCCGCGAGCGCGCGGAGCGCGAAGGGTGGCAGCTCGTCGGCTCCTATGAGGACGCCGCGATCTCGGGGGTTAGCATGATCCTGCGGCCCGGCATCCAGAAGCTGCTCGCCGACGCGCAGGCGGGCAAGTTCGATATTGTGGTTGCCGAAGCGCTCGATCGCGTGTCGCGCGACCAGGCCGATGTCGCGACGCTTTTCAAGCATCTTCAGTTCGCGCGCGTCCCGCTCGTCACCCTCGCCGAAGGTGAAATCTCCGAGCTTCATGTCGGACTCAAGGGGACGATGAACGCATTGTTCCTAAAAGACCTCGCGAAGAAGACGCATCGCGGCCTGCGCGGGCGGGTCGAGAAGGGCTTCTCGGCTGGCGCTGTCGGCTATGGCTATCGGATGGTCCGGCGCCTGACCAGCGAGGGCGAACTGGTGCGCGGTGAGCGCGAGGTCGATCCGGCGCAGGCGTTGATCGTCGAGCGCGTCTTCCGCGAGTTTGCGGACGGCAAGAGTCCGCTCGCGATTGCGCGCGACCTCAATGCCGATGGCGTTCCCGGCCCGAAGGGACTTGCGTGGCGCGACACCAGCATTCGGGGCGATGTGCGGCGCGGGACCGGCATCATCAACAATGAGCTTTATGTCGGTGTCCGTGTCTGGAACCACAAACATTATGTCACCGATCCGGGCAGCGGCAAGCGGGTCACGCGCTTCAATCCCGAATCCGAATGGATCAGGAACGAGGTGCCGGAGCTTCGCATCGTCAGCGATGATCTGTGGCAAGCGGCCAAGCGCCAGCAGGCGGCGCTGGCCGAGCGTCATGCGGGCATCAAGGAAGCCGCGCAGGCGCGGGCGCTGCTGAACGCGCGGCGTCCCGCCTATCTCCTGTCGGGCCTCCTCGAATGCGGCGTCTGCGGCAGCACCTATGCCATCGTCGTCGATGACCGCTATGGCTGCGTCGGTCATCATCGCAGCAGCAACTGCCCGAACGGCCGGACCATCCGGCGCGAGGTGTTGGAGCGCCGCGCGCTCGCGGGTATCAACGACAGGCTGGTCACGGCTGACAAGATCGATGCCGCCGTGGCCGCCTATGCCGCCTACATCAACCGGGAGAACCGCGAGCAGCGTATCCAGGCCGATGCCGACAAGCGGGCGCTTGCGAAGGTTGAGCGCGCCATCGCCGGTATCATAGCAGCGATCGAGGATGGGCTGTACCAGCCGACCATGAAAGCGCGCATGGCCGAACTGGAACGTGAGAAGACCCAAATCACCGCGCGGCTTGCCGAAGCGCCCGCCGACGTTCCCGACGTCCATCCCGGCATTGCCGAAATTTACAAGCGCAAGGTCGCGGCGCTCACCGATACGCTCAAGGACCCTGAAACGCGGCTCGATGCTTCAAGCGATATCCGGTCGCTCGTCGGCAAGATCGTGCTGCATCCCGGCGCAAAGCGAGGCGAGGTTCACGCCACCTTACACGGCTCGCTCATAGGAATATTGGACTTCGCTAGCGACAACCCGCAACCCGAGGCCCGAGTTATAACATCGGTGGCCCCGGGTTCGCGGGAATGACGAACTATTGGAAGCGGACCTTGGTCTCCGGTGACTATCCGTCGTTCGCCTTTGCCGGAATCTCCAACCACAGCGACAGGCCCGGCGGCGCATCGACGGGCGGTGCATCGGCAACATGACGGACCGCATCGGCGCGGGCGCGGTCGAGGATCGGGGCGGGGATGTCGGCGACGTGGAAGATATGG
Source organism: uncultured Sphingopyxis sp. (assembly GCA_963545025.1). Taxonomy (GTDB): domain Bacteria; phylum Pseudomonadota; class Alphaproteobacteria; order Sphingomonadales; family Sphingomonadaceae; genus Sphingopyxis. The sequence goes on from CAUUIU010000080.1 coordinate 10,349, forward strand.
TCGGCCTCGCCCAGCAGGCGCGCTGCGCGCAGGGTGAGGTCGTCGGGGTCGGCGCTGGTCAGGCGGATGGTTTCGAGGCGGGAGGGCTGCGGCGACGCGCCGCCGGCCAGCCACGCTTCGACCTTGTCCGCGGCTTCGCCATCGAGCGGGTCGAGCGCGCCGCTGCTCGCAAGCGCGGCGTCGATTGCGCGGCGACGGTCGGCGGCGGCGGGCCAGCGCGCTTTCATCGTATCGCGGGCGGCGTGGAGCGCCGATGCGAGGGCGCCGAGCCTCGACGGCAGCAACGCCTCGATGCG
>CAUUIU010000081.1:0-10570 GCA_963545025.1 uncultured Sphingopyxis sp.
GCATTCGGCGCGGAATTCCTCGACCGGAACCTCGTCCTTGTTGAGCTTTTTCTTGCGATACTGCTCCTCGACCTTCCACTCGATGGGCAGGCCGTGGCAGTCCCAGCCGGGGACGTAGGGCGAATCCTTGCCCTTCAGCGTCTGGGTGCGGACGACCATGTCCTTCAGGATATGGTTGAGCGCATGGCCGATGTGCATGTCGCCATTGGCGTAGGGCGGACCGTCGTGGAGGATGAACTGGTCGCGGCCGCGGCGCGCTTCGCGAATCTGTCCTTCCAGATTGCCCTCGATCCATTTGGCCAGAATCAGCGGCTCCTTCTGCGGAAGGCCGGCCTTCATCGGAAAGTCGGTCTTGGGCAGGAAGACGGTGTCGCGATAGTCGCGCTGCTCGGTTGCGGGCGTGTCGGTCATGGTGGCGGCGCTTAGCGCAGTTTTGCGCGCACGCAAAGAATTTGGGCGAGGCGGACGGGAGTGGGAAAAGGTTCACGCGGAGACGCGGAGACGCGGAGAGAAAAGTTTCGCGCAGGGGCACAGAGAACGCAGGGGAATGGGATAAGAGAAGCGATGCCGCCAATTCTTTCTCTTCTTCTCCGCGTCTCCGCGCCTCCGCGTGAACCCGATAAGCTCTGCGTCCTCTGCGCCTCGGCGCGAATCTATTTCTGTCGCGGCCTAAGCGCCGGCCCCAGATTGTAGATGTCGTCGATCCACACATAGCCGCGGAAACTCGCTGGGATTTTGGTGAGCTGGTTCACCTGCCGCAGCCCCATGCCGCCCTTCTCGTCGCCGCGCGGGCCGACGAGCAGAACGCGGGTGCCGTGTTTGGCGGCACGGTCCTGCAGGCGGTCGGGCCAGCCCCAATAGGCCCATTGATAGTTGAGCGGCACCATGATCGTCGCGCCGACGCAGCTTTCGGGATACCAGCCCGACCAGCCATATTTGATATAGTCGGTGGTGCAGCGCTTGGCGCCGCCGGGGTCCATCGTCCACGCCTTGGGCGCCCTGGCGCGGATGACCTGCATCAGCCGCGGCGCGCCGAAAAAGCCGAAGCGCGGATCGTTGGGGTCGATGCCGGCGCGCGCGAAGCTGGCGAGGACCTGCTCTGCCTCCTTCGGATCGCGCGACTTGAAGTTGATCAGCAGCGAGGCGTGGCCGATCGCGGCGAGCACTTCGTCGAGGCTGGGCATCAGGCCGACGCCCGTGCCGCGCAAAGGGAAGGTCTTGCCGCCGTCGGCGGTATAGCCATAGCCGACGTCGAGCGCCTTCAGCTCGGCCATCGTGCGGTCGCGGATCGGGCCCTTGCCGTCGGTGCGGCAGTCGAGTCCCCAGTCGTGGAAGACCGCGACCTGCCCGTCCTTCGTGCCCGCGACGTCGAATTTGACCATGCCCGCATCGCGGCCGATCGCTGCCTTCATCGAGGGCAGGGTGTTCTCGATATAGGGATGTTCGGGCGCGAAGATGCGCGTCGCGGTGCAGCTCTCGTCGGTGATGCCGCTGTGGTCGAACAGCTGCGATACGCCGCGATGCGCGATGAGCACGCGCTTGCCCGCGGGATCTGGCGCGAGCCAGCTGGCGTTCGACAAGGTGAACCAGCCGACGATTGCGGCGAAGATCCAGAGCAGGATTTTGGTGCGCCGCTGCATCGGCTTCTTTTTCGGGCCTTCGAGCGCGGTTGCCCAATCATCGTCGCTGTCGGTCATTCTCACCCCCGGTTCGCCCCGCTGCGAGGGGTCAGATGTCGGCGAGTAGCGCCTTTGCCGCGTCGCAATCCAGTGCGATTTGCGCCATCAGCGCATCCATATCGTCGAACTTCGCCTCGGGCCGGATGAAGGCGTGGAAGGCGACGTCGATTTCCTGCCCGTACAGATCCTCGGCGAATTCGAAGAAATGCGGTTCGAGCAGCTCCTTTGGCGGGTCGAAGCTGGGGCGGATACCGAGGTTCGCGGCGCCCTGCAGCACGCGGCCGTCGGGGAGACGGCCGGTGACGGCGTAAATGCCGTAACGCGGGCGGAGATATTGCCCCATTTCGAGGTTCGCGGTCGGGAAGCCCAAGAGGCGGCCGTTCTTGTCGCCGTGCTGCACGACATTGCGCACGGTGAAGGGGCGGGTGAGCAGGCGCGTCGCGGCGGCGCAGTCGCCGGCCTGCAGCGCCTCGCGGATGCGGCTCGACGAGATCACTTCCTCCGCGTCGTCGACGGGGGCGACCATCTCGGTGAAGAAGCCAAGGCGGCGGGCATGGTCGGCGAGGGTAACGACATTGCCGCCGCGCCCCTTGCCGAAGACGAAGTCGGCGCCGGTGACGACGCCCGCGGCGCCATAGCGATCGAGCAGCAGCCCGGTGATGAAATCCTCCGCCGTCGTGCCCGCGAGCGCCGCGTCGAAGGGCAGCACGAGCATCGCGTCGGCGCCCGCCGCGGCGAACAGCTCCTGCCGCTGGTCGAGCGTGGTGAGGCGGAACGGCGGGACGTCGGGCTTGAAGAAGCGCACCGGATGCGGGTCGAAGGTCGCGACGATCGCGGGGCGGCCTTCGTCCTGCGCGTGGCGCACGGCGCGGCCGACCACCGCCTGATGCCCGGCGTGGAAGCCGTCGAAATTGCCGAGCGCGATTACTCCGCCGCGCAAGGCGTCTTCGATCCGGTTGTGGCCGTCGAGGCGGATCATAGGATCGGCGCGGGGCGATGCGGGAGTTTCCACGGGCGGATACCCGCGCTTAGCACGCGGATGGCGTTGCCGCCCATCGCGGCGCGGATCTCGTCGTCGGTAAAGCCCGCGTCGATCAGCGCCTGCGTCACCTGCGCGAGTTTCGATGTATCGAAGCGCACGGTGGTCGCGCCGTCATAGTCGCTGCCGAGCGCGACATATTGGATGCCGACGAGGTCGCGGACATGCTTCATCGCCTTGGCGATGCTCGCGGGTGACGTATCGCAGGCCGCAGCATCCCAATAGCCGATGCCGATGAGGCCACCGGTCGCGGCGACGCCCCGGATTTGCGCGTCGCTGAGGTTGCGGTTGACCTTGCACGTCGCCTGCACGCCCCCGTGGCTCGACACGACAGGGCGGCGGGCCATTTTCAGGATGTCGGCGACGCAGGCGTTCGAGCAATGCGCGATGTCGACGATCATGCCGCGATCCTCCATCCGCGCGACGACCTGGCGGCCGAGCGGGGTGAGGCCGCCTTTTTTCAGCCCGTGCATCGAGCCTGCGAGATCATTGTCGAAGAAATGGGTGAGCCCCGCCATGCGGAAGCCCGCCCAATAGAGCTTGTCGAGGTTCGCGAGCTTGCCTTCGAGGACATGCAGCCCCTCGACGCTGAGCATGGCGCCGGTGGTCAGCGGCTTGCCCTGCCGCGCCGCGAGCAACTCCTCGATAGCGAAGGAGTCGCGTACCGGACGGAGCTTGCCGCGCGATTCTCCGGCCGCGCGCTGGAGCTTGGTCGCGTGCCAGAGCGAGCGTTCGAGCAGCGAATTCCACGTGCGGACCGGCTGAAGCTGCGCGACAACGAGGCCGGTGATATTGTCGGTGTCGGCGCCATTGGCGTCGTAATTCTGGCCCTTGGGCGATTTGGTCGTGCTCGCGAGGACCTGAAGCGCGACATGGCCCTCCTCGAGGCGTGGCAGGTCCATATGGCCGCGGTCGGCGCGCTTCAGGAAATTGCGGCTCCAGAGCAGGCTGTCGCTGTGGAGATCGACGATCGTCAGCGTCTGGTGCAACGCCCCGGCGCGTGCGCTGACCGTGGGCAGCGGCTTGCCGTCGATCTTGTTGAGGTCGTTTTCGATCATCGCCGGGGCGAGGGCGAAGAAGGCACCCGCCGCAAGCGCGATCAGGATGAGGATGCTGAGGACCCAACGCCGCATCGCTTATTTCCTCGTGAGCGTGACGAAGCTGTAGGCAGGCCGTCCGGCGTCGTCGGCGGGATGGTTTTCGCGCGCGGTCTCGCGCCATTCGCCCATATCTGGCGCCGGAATGATCGCGTCGCCCTTGGGCTCAAGCGCGATCTCGGTCAGCTCGATGCGGTCGGCGAGCGGCAGGAAGAGGCGATAGATTTCGGCGCCGCCGATCACCATGACGTGCGGCGCGTTGGCACGCTTCAGTGCCTCCTCAATCGTTGCGACGGGCTCGGCGCCTTCGTCCTGCCAGTCGGGATCGCGGGTGAGCACGATGTGGCGGCGGCCTTCGAGCACGGCGGGCAGGCTGTCGAAGGTCTTGCGCCCCATGATCATCGGGCGGCCCATCGTCAGCTGCTTGAAGCGGCGGAGATCGGCGGGCAGGTGCCAGGGCATCTTGCCGTCGGCGCCGATCACGCCATTGGCGGCGCGCGCGAGGATCAGCGTGATTTCGGGTCGGTTCATGCGGGAGAGGCTCCGGGCGCAAAACCTGTCCAAGTGGCGTGACCGAGTTTCCGGCCTTCGCGTACCTCGGTCTTGCTATAATGGTGAACATGGCAATTTTCGTCGGCGAGCAGGTCGGGGATCAGCGCGATGTCGGCGCCGATCAGATTGCGCATGACAACGGGCAGCTGGCGCGTCGCGGTGTTGCCGAGCGGCAGGCCGGCGACGGCGCGGATATGATTTTCGAACTGGCTGGTCCCGGCGCCCTCGATCGTCCAGTGGCCACTGTTGTGCACACGCGGCGCCATTTCGTTGAAGACGGGGCCGTCGGCGGTGGCGAAAAATTCGCCGGTGAGCACGCCGACATAGTCGAGCTCGTCGGCGATGCGCGTCATCAGCGCGCGCGCCGCGGCCTGCTGGTCGACCACCTGCCGGGGCGGCGGCAGACTGGAGGTGGCGAGGATGCCGCCCTCATGGACGTTAACCGACGAATCCCAGAAGCGGACTTCGCCGTCGATGCCGCGCACGAGGATGACCGAAAACTCGTGCGCGAAGGTCACGAAGCCTTCGAGCACCGCGGCGTGGCGGCCGATCACCTGCCATGCGGTGTCAGCGTCGGCGGCGGTCGCAAGCCGCGCCTGCCCCTTGCCGTCATAGCCCATGCGCACCGTTTTCAGGATCGCCGGTGCACCGATCTGTTCGAGCGCAATGTCGAGCGCGGCGCGGTCGGGCACTGGCGTGAAGGGTGCGGGGACGCCGCCCAGTGCGGCGACGAAGTTCTTTTCGGTGAGCCGGTCCTGCGCGATCTCCAGCCCCTCGGTGCCGGGACGCACCGCGACATGGCCCGACAGGAAGCGCACCGTGTCGACCGGCACATTCTCGAATTCATAGGTCACGACGTCGCACGCGGCGGCGAAGGCGGCGAGGCGCGGTTCGTCGTCCCATGCCGCCTGGACATGGTGCGCGGTGACTTCGGCGGCGACGCTTTCGGCGTCGGGGGCGTAGATATGGACCTTGTAACCCAGTTGCGCGGCGGCGACGGCGAGCATGCGGCCAAGCTGGCCGCCGCCCAAGATACCGATCGTCGAGCCGGGTGGCAGCAAAGATCAGCCCTCGCGAACGGGGGTGGAAGCGACGCTGTTCGTCTGTGCCTCGCGCCACGCGTCGAGTTTTTGTGCCAGATTGGCATCATTATTCGCAAGCAGCGCGGCGGCGAACAGGCCGGCGTTGATCGCGCCCGCCTTGCCGATCGCGAAGGTCGCGACGGGAATGCCGCCGGGCATCTGGACGATCGAATAGAGGCTGTCGACGCCGTTCAAGGCCGCCGACTGGACGGGCACGCCGAGCACCGGAACGCGCGTCATCGACGCGACCATGCCGGGCAGATGCGCTGCGCCGCCGGCGCCGGCGATGATCGCCTGAAGCCCGCGGCCGGCCGCGCCTTTGGCATAGTCGACGAGCCGGTCCGGGGTGCGGTGTGCCGAGACGATCTGCACCTCGTGTGCGATACCGAACTCTTCGAGGATGGCGACGGCATGCGCCATCGTCGGCCAGTCCGACTGGCTGCCCATGATCACGCCCACTTGCGGCGCCGCTTCGACCATCACCCATCCCTCCTCCGGGCGCCGATGAATCGCCGCCGCACTCCCCCTAGCGGCTGCACCGCGCGTGGGCAACGCCGCCGAATTCATGGCCGAGCGTTTACCGATTGGTATGAAGTCGCGTCTAGGGTCGCCCTCGGAATATTCGTCGGCATCCGGCCGGCGGGGACTTGGGACGCGCCGGGGACTGGGCATGGATAGCGTAGGGGGGGCACGGATCGCCGTCGATCAGATCGGCATCGTATCCGTAGACTCCATCGAAGACCAGCTGCGCGAACTGCGCCGGGAACGTGACGCTTTGCGCCGCGAGAACCGGATATTGAAGATCGCCGTCGCCGAGCTTGAGCGTGTGTCCGAACGCGACACGCTGACGCCCCTGTTCAATCGCCGCTATTTTCTGACCGCGATCCACCAGCGCCTCGCGCGTTTCGAGCGCCACGCCGAACGCGCCGCGGTGGTGTTCGTCGATGTTAACCAGCTTAAGTTTATCAACGACAGTTTCGGTCATGCCGCGGGCGACTTCGCGCTGATGGAGATTGCCAACCGCCTCGCGGATTCGATCCGCGCAACCGACGTTGCGGCGCGCATCGGCGGCGATGAATTCGGGTTGATCCTCGACCAGTCGAGCGAAGAAGGCGCGCGCGTCCAGGTCAATCGCCTGTGCCATGTCCTGAGCGCCGTTCCCGCAGTCTATGACGGCCAGCCGATCACGCTTTCGGCCTGTTTCGGCATCGCGATGCTGCAGGCCGGCGTCACCGAATCCGAGATTCTGGCCGCGGCGGACCGCGACATGTATCGCAGCAAGCAGAAGCTCGACGGGCCGTTCGGCCACCGCTGAGGCGGCCGACCCTCTCCTAACCCCCTGTTAACCAAATGCGCGCATCCTCCTCTCATCAAAGGGGGTGTGGCATGCGGACGCAGGGCGACTATTTCCAGGACATGCAGGACCGGATCACCGGGCAGATCGGCGCGCTGGCAGAAGCGTTGCCGCATTGCGCGCTGACGCAGATCGTGCAGGGCATCGACGATATCCGCTGCCTCGCGCGCGACCATGGCTTTGCCGCGGTCGAGACGCTGGCGAGCCGGCTGGAATCGGCGGTCGCGGCGGGCGGGCAGCGCGCGGCGATCCTGACCTATCTCGACGCGATGAGCGACGCGGCCTCGGTACCGCAGGGGCCGATGCCCGCTGCGGTGCAGGAGGCCTGGCTCGCGTCGGTCGCGATGCGTTTGGGTCATTGACCCTAAAGGGCTGACGCCGCAGGCTGAATCCGATGGATGCAATCATGATTTCGCTGGTGGCGGTCGCGCTCGCCAACGCCGACGGGCGCGCGGGTAGCCTGTTCGCGCGGCTGCTCGCCGCGCGCAGCGACGGTCGGACGGTGATCGCCGCCGCAGTCGGCGGTTTCGTCGTCAATGCGGTGATCGCCGCGATCCTTGGCGCGCTTGCGAACAAGATGATCGGGCCGGGGATTGCCGCACTGCTCGCCGCGATGGCGCTGCTATCGGCGGCGGTGGGCGTGTTGTGGCGCTGGCCCCGGGTGCGTGATGGCGAGCTTTTGGCCGATGCGCCGGGCGCTTCTCTCGCGTTGCGGCTGGTGATCGGCCAGTTCGGCGATCGCAGCCATTTCCTGATCGGCGCGCTCGCAGCAACCAGCGGCGCGGGGCTTTGGGCGGCGGCCGGCGGGTTGATCGGCTGGGTGATCGCGCTGGTGCCGTTCCTCGCTTTTGGCCCGGCGCTTGCCGAGCGGCGCGAGGTGCGGCTGCTACGCTGGGCGGCGGCGCTTGCCTTGGCGGTTTGGGGGCTGCGCGTCGCGATCGGCGCTTTTGGATTGATCGGATAATCGATTGGTGATTTTCGCTTTCATCGTTTTTATCGATGAAAGCTACCGAAAGGTTCAATGGGCAGCAGCCGAGCGGACGCCTTATGTCAGGGGCAACCGAAAAGGAGGCTCCCATGTCCAAGACCGACAATCAGCCGGCCGTCGCCGACGCGCTCAACGCGTTGCTCGCCGACAGCTTTGCGCTGTATCTCAAGACGAAGAATTATCACTGGCACGTCCACGGCCCGCATTTCCGCGAGCTGCACCTGCTGTTCGACGAGCAGGCGACGCAGATTTTGGCGACCACCGACCTGATCGCCGAGCGCGTGCGCAAGAACGGCGCGCCGACCTTGCGCTCGGTCGGCGATATCGGCCGCCGCCAGTCGATCAAGGACGACGACAGCACCGGCGTTGATGCCGACACGATGGTGCGCACACTCGCGACCGACAATGAGCTGCTGCTCGCGCAGCTCAAGGAAGTCAAAGCCGCGGCCGAAGCCGATGAAGACATCGCGACGAGCGGGCTGGTCGACGGCTGGGCCGACGAGACGCAGCAGCGCATCTGGTTCCTGAAGGCGACGGCGGGCTATTGATCACGAGCGCCCGCCCGCCCGCGGGAGGGAGATACCCAAACAAAAAGGGCGGCCCGAGAGCCGCCCTTTTCATTTCCGGTTATCCCGCCGATCAGTCCTGATGCGGCTGGATGTTCACCGCCGCGAACTTGCCGCGGTCGTCGACTTCGATATCGAAAGCGACGCGGTCGCCTTCGTCGAGGCCGGCCATGCCGGCGCGCTGCACCGCGCTGATGTGGACAAAGGCATCGGCCTGTCCGTCGTCGCGCGCGATGAAGCCGAAGCCCTTGGTCGTGTTGAAGAATTTGACCGTGCCCGAAGTGCGTTCACCGGTCAGCTGGCGCCGGCCGCGGGCACCGCCCGGTGCGCCGCCGGGACGCTCGCCGCGGTCGTCGCGGCGCGGAGCGAAGTCCTCGATCGGCATCGGTTCGCCTTCGATCTTCAGATCGATGGCCGAGACCTTGCCGTTGCGTTCGACGAGCGTGAAGCCAAGCGGCTGGCCCGAGGCGAGACCCTGAAGGCCTGCCTGTTCGACCGCGCTGATGTGCACGAACACATCTTCGCCGCCATCGTCGCGCGCGACAAAGCCGAAACCCTTTGCCGGGTTGAAGAATTTGACCGTGCCATTGCCTTCGCCGACGACCTGCGCCGGCATGCCGCCGCCACGTCCGCCGCCGAAGCCGCCGCCGCCACCACGATCGCCGCCGCCGAAGCCGCCGCCACCGCTGCGGTCGCCGCCGCCGAAGCCGCCGCCACGATCACCGCCACCGAAGCCGCCGCCGCGGTCGCCGAAGCCACCACGATTGCCGCCGCCATAGCTGTCGCCGCCATAGGGAGCCGGTTCGAAGCTGTCGAAATTGCCGAAATCGTCGCGCTTACCGCGCCCCCGCTGGCCGCGGCGATCCTTGTTGAAACTCATAATCTAATAGTCGCTTTCGGTTCGTCCATACCCCATTCAACCGGCTCATTGCGCCGGACGGGGACGCAGTTCACCACGGGCACAGACTCGCCCTATGCCGCTAACGGCGCAATATATAACCTAAATGGACATGTCCTGCGAACAGAAAATTCAGTGGCACGATACAAGGTTTTCCACGCTTTGCCGCGGGCGACACCGGGCTCCCCCCGGGCATGAAAACCAGCCATTGAGCGGCACGTCCGCTTGGCCTAAGGCGGCTGGATGAGCGTATATTTTCACGAAGAGGATCTGCCCGAAGGCGTGCTGGGTCCGGGGCCGGTCGCGGTCGATACCGAGACGATGGGGCTGAACCCGCTGCGCGACCGATTGTGCCTGGTCCAGATCAGCGACGGGTCGGGCGACGAGCATCTGGTGCGCTTCGGTCCGGGCAGCGCCTATGACGCCCCGGTGCTGAAGGCGATATTGGCCGATCCCAACCGGTTGAAATTATTTCATTTCGCGCGCTTCGATATCGCGGCATTGCAGCAGGCGCTCGGCGTCGTGACCGCGCCCGTTTATTGCACCAAGATCGCGTCGAAGCTGATCCGCACCTACACCGACCGCCACGGGCTGAAGGAACTGGTGCGCGAATTGCTGGGCCAGGAAGTGTCGAAGCAGCAGCAGTCGAGCGACTGGGGCGCCGCCGAACTCAGCGACGCGCAGCGCGACTATGCCGCGAGCGACGTGCGCTTCCTGCACGCGATGAAGGCGATCCTCGACGTGCGGCTGGCGCGCGAAGGGCGCACCGAATTGGCGCAGGCCTGTTTCGATTTCCTGCCGACGCGCGCGGCGCTCGACCTGGCCGGGTGGCCCGAGGTCGACATCTTCGCGCACACCTGACGGGAGCGATTCGCGAGTGTCCGAACGCGCCGATCTTGACCGCACGATGCGCCGGATGTGGGCGGCCAGCGGGTCGAGCCACGACCGGGTCGTGCGCATATTGCGTTATGGCCTGCCGCTCGTCATCGGCGTCGTCGGCGCGGTGATGGTCTTTTCGCCCTTCACCCAGCGCGCCGAGATCAGCTTCCTGTTGTCGAAGGACAAGGTAGAGGTTGCCAAGGAGCGGATGAAGGTGACGCGCGCCGAATATCGCGGTCAGGATGCCAAGGGCCAGCCCTTTGCCCTGCTCGCGGGCAGCGCGGTGCAGAAAAGCTCGGCCGAACCAATCGTGCGGATGAACCAGTTGTCGGGCGCGATCCGCCTGACCGACGGACCGGCAACAATCGCGGCGACCGCGGGTCAGTATAATATCTGTCTCTTATACACATCTGACGCTGCCGACGAAGCTAGAAGT
>CAUUIU010000082.1:0-10407 GCA_963545025.1 uncultured Sphingopyxis sp.
TTTCGCAGAAGTCGATGTCGAAGTCGGGCATCGACACGCGCTCGGGGTTGAGGAAACGTTCGAACAGCAGGCCCAGTTTGAGCGGATCGAGGTCGGTGATCGTCAACGCCCACGCCACGACGCTGCCCGCCCCCGAACCACGCCCGGGCCCGACCGGAATATCGTGCGCCTTGGCCCATTTGATGAAGTCGGCAACGATCAGGAAGTAGCCGGGAAAGCCCATCTGGGTGATGACGTCGACCTCGAAATCGAGCCGTTCGACATAGGCTTGCCGCTCCTCGTCGGAGAGGTCGGGGTGGAGTGCGAGCCGCGCCGCGAGCCCCTCGTGCGCATCCTGCTTCAGCTGCGCGGCCTCACCCTCGCGGTCGCCGGCAAGGCTGGGCAGGATCGGATTGCGCTTGGGCGCCATGAACGCACAGCGCTGCGCGATCACCAATGTATTGCGCATGGCCTCGGGCAGGTCGGAGAACATGTCCTCCATCGCTTCGGCGGGCTTCAGCCATGCCTCAGGGCTCGAAACACGACGGTCCTCGCTCTCGACATAGGCCGATTGCGCGATGCACAGCATCGCATCGTGCGCGGGATGAAACTGCGGCTCGACGAAATTGGCCGGATTGGTCGCGACAATCGGCAGCGCACGGGCGTAGGCCATATCGAGCAACGCCTTTTCGGCCGCGATTTCGGTGGCATCGCCGCGCCGGGCGAGTTCGATATACAGCCGGCCCGCGAACAAGGCTTCGAGCTGCTCGACATAGTCGTCGGCAGCGGTCTGCTGCTCGCCCGCGAGCAACCGCGCCAGCGCGCCCTCGCCGCCGCCGGTCAGGCAGATCAGCCCATCGGTCTTGCCCGCCAGCGAGGCCAGCGTCACATGCGGGTCCTGCTCGACCGGGCGGCCGAGATGCGCGTCGGACACCAGCGCGCAGAGATTGTTGTAACCGGCGTCGTCCTGCGCATAGAGCGCCAGCCAGTCGATCAGCGGCGCGCCGTTCGCCAGCCGCTGCCCCGGCCGCGCGACGCTGAGCAGCGCGCCGACGATAGGCTGCACCCCCGCCGCCTTGCACGCCTCGCCAAAGGCCATGACGCCGTAAAGCCCGTTGCGATCGGCGACCGCGATCGCCGGAAAACCGCGATCGCGCGCGGCCTTGGCGATCAACTTGGGCTCGATCGCCCCTTCGAGCATCGTGTAGCTGGAAAAGACGCGCAGGGGGACGAAGGGGCTGTAGGCCATGGCGCCACGCTAGGCATATGTTACGATTCGGGGAAGGCCGGGCGACACGGTTCCGTCATTTAATCGCGTCGCGCTCACCCCATGCCTTCCTGATCGCCAACCACAGCATAAAAATGCCGAAACAGAGCGGATAAAGGGCAAGCACGCCCAGCCATCCGAAACGGTGCAGCACCAGAAATGTAACGACAAGGCCAGCCAGGCTTACAGCGATGTCTTTCAGGAATTTCCGCGTGGTTGGCTTCATCCCAGCCATAATGTCCGCCTAGTTCAGCAGGTCCTCAATCTCTTTGCGCAATTGCTCGGGTTTCGTCGTCGGCGCATGGCGCGAGACGACCTTGCCGTCGCGATCGACGAGGAACTTGGTGAAATTCCACTTGATCCCGCTCCCGAGCAGACCGCTCTTTTCGTCCTTCAGATGCTTGAAGATGGGGTCTGCCCCCGATCCGTTGACGTCGATCTTTGCCATCACCGGAAAGGTCACATCGTAGGTTAGCGTACAGAAGTTCGCGATTTCCGCCGCGTCGCCGGGCTCCTGCGCGCCGAACTGGTTGCACGGGAAAGCCAGTATCTCGAGCCCGCGATCCTTATAGTCGCGGTACAGTTCCTCCAGCCCCTCATATTGCGGGGTAAAGCCGCATTTCGATGCGGTGTTGACGATCAACAGCACCTTGCCGCGATAATCGGCCATCGACTGGGTGCCACCGCCGGGCAGCGGCGCGGACAGATCGTACAGGTTCATGGTTTTTTCTCCTCCGCCTGGCGCGGTTTATAGATAAAATCGAAACTGGTGGTCCAGGTCAGGCCATGGTCGACCGACTGTTCGCCATGCTGGCGCACCGATCCGTCGGGACGCGGCGTATAGGTCATGCGTATCAGGCCGTCCTGCCCTTTGGCGACGACATTGGCCCAATGCCCGGCCAGCACCATCTTGCCGTCGACCGGCCCGCCGTCGAAATCGACGCGCGCGCCGCTGCTGTCGACCCATGCCTGCCGCCAGTAATGGCGCTCGGCGTCGTAATGGCTGAACGATCCGCCACCCCCGCCCGTCAGCGGCTTCCACGTCTCGCGGATCGCGCAACCCATGAACAGCGATTCGATACTGCTTGTCGCGACCAGAGTCGTGCTGCCGTTCGCGAACACGTCCCATTCGCCGACCCAGAAGTCGAATGCGCGATGGTCGGCCGTGATGCAGGCCGGGGGCGGTACCGGCACGGGCTGGATGGCGGGTGGCGGCCCAGGCGGCGGCGACATTGCAGGCGGCATCAGGATCGGCGGCGGGGGTGGCGGCGCCGACTGAAACGCATGGGCCGGCAGGGTTCCAACTGCGAACGCCACCGCCATCCATGACATATATCTGCGATGGATCATCCTGCCCCCCGCTGCACCCTACGCCTCGATATGCCCCTCGTGCAAGCGCAGCACGCGGTCCATCCGCGCGGCAAGCCGTTCGTTGTGCGTCGCGACGAGCGCGGCCGATCCATGATCGCGCACCAGCTTGACGAACTGGTCGAACACCCGGTCGGCCGTCGCCTCGTCGAGGTTGCCCGTCGGCTCGTCTGCGAGGACCAGCAACGGCCGGTTCGCGAGCGCGCGCGCGACAGCGACGCGCTGCTGCTCGCCGCCCGACAGTTTGCTCGGCTTGTGATGGAGCCGCTCGGCGAGCCCCAGCCGGCCGAGCAGGTCGGCGGCGCGTTCCTCGGCGTCGGCCTGCTTCGCGCCGCGGATCAGCTGCGGCAGCACGACATTCTCGATCGCGTTGAAATCGGGGAGCAGGTGGTGGAACTGATAGACGAAGCCGATCTTCTCGCGCCGGGTCCTGGTCCGTTCGCCCTGGTCGAAGCGCGTCACATCCTCGCCGTCGATGCGGATGGTGCCGCCGAAGCCGCCTTCGAGCAGGCCGACCGCCTGCAGCATCGTCGATTTGCCCGAACCCGAGGGGCCGAGCAGCGCGACGATCTCGCCGCGACGCAAATTGGCGTTTACGCCGCGCAGCACGTCGATCGTCACCTCGCCTTGCGTGAAGCTGCGCCGAAGGTCGATCAGTTCGAGCGCCCGATCGGTTTGGGGGTCACTCATAACGCAGCACCTGCACAGGATCGGTATTCGCCGCCTTGAACGCCGGATAAAGCGTCGCGAGGAAGCTGAAGAGGATCGCCATTATGGCGATGCCGGCAATTTCGAACGGATCGGGCTTCGACGGAATTTCGGTGAGGAACCGGATAGAGGGGTCCCACAAGGGCTGCCCCGTCATCCACTCGACCACGTCCACAAGCCCCTGACGCATGTAGAGAAGTCCGAGGCCGATCAGCATTCCCGTCAACATGCCGACCACGCCGATCGACAGCCCGATCGACATGAAGATGCGCAGCACCGCGTCGCGCGGCGCGCCCATCGTGCGCAGGATCGCCATGTCGCGCGTCTTCGCCCGCACCAGCATGATCAGCGACGACACGATATTGAACGCCGCGACGAGGACGATCAGCGACAGGATCACGAACATCACCACGCGCTCGACCTCCAGCGCCTCGAACAGGCTGGCGTTCATCGATCGCCAGTCGGACACCACCGCACGCGCCGCGACCTTTTCCGCCAGCGGCTGCAGGATTTCACCCACCTTGTCGGGGTCGGTGACCTTGACCTCGATCATCCCGACCTGATCGCCGGTCAGCAGGAGCAATTGCGCATCTTCCATCGGCATCACGACATAGGCCTTGTCGAAATCATAGACCCCGATCTCGAAAATCGCGGTGACGCGGTAGCTGATCTCGCGCGGCACGGTGCCGAACGGGGTCGAGCGGCCGGCTGGGTTGATGATCGTGATATTCGAGCCCACCGACGCGCCGAGGTTGCGCGCGAGCTCGCTGCCGATCGCGACATTGCCCGCATTGGCGGTCAGCGTGTTCAGGCTGCCCTGCAGCACCTTGCCGCCCAGCGTATCGTTGCGGCGAATATCTGCCACGGTCATCCCGCGCACCAATATGCCTTCGACCCGGCCGTTGAAGGTGGTCAGCAAGGGCTGCTCGATCAGCGGCGTCGCCGACACGACGCCCGGCGTCGCCTTCGCCTGCTTCAGCACGTCGCGCCAGTCGTCGAGCCGGCCGCCGAAGCCCTGCACCACCGCATGGCCGTTGAGCCCGACGATCTTGTCGAACAGGTCGGCGCGAAAGCCGTTCATCACGCTCATCACCACGACCAGCGCCGCAACGCCCAGCGTCACCGCGACAAAGCTGAACGCCGCAGCGACGAAGATGAAACCCTCGCCGCGCTGGGGAAGCAGATAGCGTTTGAAGATGGTGCGTTCGTAAGGACGCAGGATCATAGGGTCAGCGGCCTTTGGCGCGCATGTAAGTTGGCATGCATGCGGCGGCTTTAAGGGGCGGAAGCCCGGCTGGCAATGGCCGCAGGCATGGCGTCACGTTGCGAGTGATTCGCAAAATCTGTTGCCCATAGGTCACAGCGCCCCGCAAAATCAGGGTCAAGTGCCCGTCAGAGGGTGACAAAAGCCCCCCGCCGCCCTAGCCCGATGACTTCTGGATCAAGCGGCCCCAAGGCCCGGTTCCAGGGAGTGCAGGCCTTTCGCCGGGCTTGCAACAAGGGGGATGGCGAGTGTTCGTCACAGGCGCCCGGGTCTCACCAGAGGCCCGGGCGTTGTGATTCCACCCTAACCCTCGCTCTCGCTGATATCCTCGAGCATGTCAGCATCGAGCACGCGCACCCGGCCCTGTTCGAGCGAGATGATCCCCGATTCCTCCCAGCTTTTGAGCTGGCGGTTGATATGTTCGCGGCTCATCCCCGCGAAATTTCCGAGTTCGGTCTGGCTAAGTTCGACGCGCTGAGAGACCTCCACATCCTTGCGAATCAGGCGTTTGAGATAGCGTGCGAGCCGCGGCCCCGACGCATAGGCGCGGTCGCTTTCGATCGTCTGGTCGGCAGTGCGCAACCGCCGCGCAAGCTGCTGCATCAGCGACCAGGCGAAATCGGGATGGCTGGCGGCAAAATCCCTGAGCGCATTGCGGCCAAGCTGCAGCGCGGTGCCCGCGCTGGTGGCGGTCACCGACGCCGTTCGCTCGCCGCCGTCAAGCAAGGCGATCTCGCCCAGCACCGCGCCGGGTTCGGCATAGGCCAGCACAATCTCGCGCCCGCCTGCAGTCAGCATCGATACGCGCGCGCTGCCTTCGGTCAGGATGAGCAGGCTGTCGCCCGCGTCGCCCTGGCTCAAAATCTCTTTGCCCTTGGGGAACTGGACCTGGACGGCGCGCCCCGCGATGTCTGCCCAGTCCTGAAGCGAAAGACCGGAAAAGATGCTGTCGGGGCCCTGTAACTCAGCGAGTCTCGCGTGATCCATGCCCCTGCACCCCTTTTTGGCCCTTAAACGAGCCGGCTCTGTTTCACCGCCGCTTCGATGAAGCCCGCAAACAGCGGATGCGGGTCGAACGGCTTGGACTTGAGTTCCGGGTGGAACTGCACCCCGATAAACCACGGATGGTCCGGCCGCTCAACGATTTCCGGTAACATGCCATCGGGCGACATGCCCGAAAAGACCAGCCCGCCCTTTTCCAGGCTCTCGCGATAGGCGCCGTTGACTTCATAGCGGTGGCGGTGGCGCTCACTGATGTCGTTGGCGCCATAGATGGTCGCGACATGGCTGTTCGGCGACAGCTTCGCCTCATAGGCACCCAGCCGCATCGTCCCGCCCATGTCGGTATCGGCGCCGCGCTTCTGCAGGCCTTCGGCGCTCATCCATTCGGTGATCATGCCGACGACCGGCTCGTCGGTCTTGCCGAATTCGGTGCTCGACGCCTTCTCGATCCCGCTCGTGTTCCGCGCACCCTCGATACACGCCATCTGCATGCCGAGGCAGATGCCGAAGAAGGGCACATTGCGTTCGCGCGCGAACTGGACACTCGCGATCTTGCCTTCGGAGCCGCGCTCGCCAAAGCCGCCGGGCACGAGGATTCCGTGCATCGGCTCCAGATTTTCGGCCAGATTGCCGTCTTCTTCGAACATTTCGGCGTCGAGCCAGCGGATGTTGACCTTGACCCGGTTCGCCATGCCGCCGTGGACCAGCGCTTCGTTGAGCGACTTGTACGCGTCGGGCAGCGAGACATATTTGCCGACGACGCCAATCGTGACCTCGCCCTCGGGATGCTGCTTGCGGTCCATGATATCGTACCAGCGCGTCAGGTCGGGGTCGGGCGCGTCGTGGATGCCAAATGCGTGGAGCACTTCGCTGTCGAGGCCTTCGCCATGATATTGGACCGGCACCGAATAGATGCTGTCGGCGTCCAGCGCCGGGATCACCGCTTCCTTCCGCACGTTGCAGAATTGCGCGATCTTCGCGCGCTCGGTTTCGGGAAGCGGCTTTTCGCAGCGGCAGAGCAATATGTCGGGCTGGACCCCCAGCGACGCGAGTTCGCGTACGCTATGCTGTGTCGGCTTGGTCTTCAGCTCGCCCGCGGCTGCGATGTACGGCACCAAGGTGACATGGACCGACAGCGTCCTGTCGCGGCCTTCCTCGTTGCGAAGCTGGCGGATCGCTTCGATGAACGGCAGCGATTCGATATCGCCGACGGTGCCGCCGATCTCGCACAGCACGAAATCGAGGTCGTCGATGTCGGTGCGCGCAAAGGCCTTGATCGCGTCGGTGACGTGCGGGACCACCTGCACCGTCGCGCCCAGATAATCGCCGCGGCGCTCCTTGGTGATGATCTGCTGATAGATGCGGCCCGAGGTGACGTTGTCGCTCTGCCGCGCCGCGACGCCCGTAAAGCGTTCATAATGGCCAAGGTCGAGGTCGGTTTCGGCACCGTCGTCGGTCACATAGACCTCGCCATGCTGATACGGCGACATCGTGCCCGGATCGACATTGAGGTAGGGATCGAACTTCCGGATACGGACACGATAGCCACGCGCCTGCAGCAAGGCCGCGAGGCTAGCCGCCATCAAACCTTTGCCAAGCGAGGAGACCACGCCGCCGGTGATAAAAATGAACCGCGCCATGGGAGGAAAGACTTACTCAACAGGAGGGTGACGGCGCAAGCCGTCGAATCGCGATCCGCGGAAAAAATTCCGCGGCCCGCGCTAGCGGATCGGTGGCCGAAGCCGCCGGTTATTTCTTGGCGGGTGCCTGTGCCGGCGCCGGAGCGTCCTGCGGCGCCGCAGCAGCGGCCGCCTTCAGCGGGTCATCGGTCGGGGCGGGAGCCGCACCCACCGGAGCGTTGGCCGGTGCCGGCTGCGCCGGGCCGGTCAGCGACGATGTGGGGGCTGCACCGCTCGTCTGCTGCTGCGCTGCCTTCGACAGCGATGTGTCGATGGTCGAACCGCCGCGGCCGACCGAAGCCATCGCGGCGAGCAGGATCGACAGGCCGACAAAGGCCGTTGCCAACACCGTGGTTGCCCGGGTCATGAAATCCGCCGCGCCGCGCGCCGATAGCAGGCCCGCCGGACTGCCACCAACGCCCAGACCGCCACCTTCCGACTTCTGCATCAAAATGACGCCGATCATCGCCGCGGCAACGAGCGCCTGGACGACGAGCACGAAGGTGAAGAGACTGGACATCATATTTTCCCGAACTTGCGCGGCCTCACACGGACCACGCCCGCGGCGCACATAGAGACGAAGCCGCTCCGCTTCAACCCGTAAGCGAATTGGGTCAGCCGAGCGCGGCCGCTGCGGTCACGATCGGCACGAACTTCGCCGCCGTCAGGCTCGCGCCGCCGACCAGCGCGCCATCGACATCGCTCGCACCCAGGAGTTCGGCGGCGTTGTCGCCGTTCACCGACCCGCCGTATAGGATCCGCATATCCTGCGCTGCGCTCCCGAAGCGCGCCGCCAGCGCACCGCGGATCGCGCCATGCATCGCCTCGACATCGCCGACCGTCGGAACCAGCCCGGTGCCGATCGCCCAGATCGGCTCATAGGCAATGGCGAGGCGACCCACGTCGAAATCGTCCGGGACCGAGCCCGCCACCTGCGCCAGCACAAAATCGATGGCCCCACCCGATTCGCGCACCTCGCGCGGTTCGCCAACGCACAGGATCACCGACAGCCCGGCGCCCAGACCCGCTTCGGCCTTTGCACGCACGTCGGCGTCGCTTTCGCCGCAGCCCTCGCGCCGCTCGCTATGACCGACGATGACAAGCGTCGCGCCAGTATCGACCAGCATCGGCGCCGCCACCGATCCGGTGAAGGCACCCGAAGCCGCACTATGGCAGTCCTGCCCGCCGACCGCCGATCCCGGCGCCGCGCCGACCATCGCGCCGATCAGCGTGAAAGGAGGGCAGATCGCGACATCGACGCCCGGATTTTCCCCGGCGGCGGCAAAGATCGTCCGCGCTTCGCCCAACGCCTCCGACAACCCGTTCATCTTCCAGTTGCCGACCACATATTTGCGCCGCGCCATCGTTCCGCTCCTCCCGCCATTTCTGTCCTGCTCCGGCCCTAGCGGGGCGCGGGGCCGATAGGCAAGCGGGGCCGCCCGCGAAAACCCCCTTTCCCGCCTTGATGCGGCGGTGCCGCGCCTCTAAAGCAGCGCCAACCATGCGCACTCGCGCCCTGCCGAAAGAATGCTCGTTTCATGATCACCGCCATTCGCCGCATGTTTTCCTCGACGCTCGGTAAGTTCATCGCGCTCGCATTTATCGCGCTTATTGGTGTTCTCTTCGCACTCAGCGACGTGACCGGCAACGCCACCTTCGGCGGCATCGGCGGCGCGAATGTCGCGAAAGTCGGCAAAATCGACATCGGCGTCGGCGAGCTGCGCGATCGCGTCAACTCGGTCTATAATCAGGCGCGCCAGCAGCAGCCCGGCCTGACCATGGCCGCCTTCGTCGAATCGGGTGGGCTCGACCAGGTGCTCGACCAGCTGATCGAAGGCGCGGCGTTCGAACAGATGGCGGGTGATCTTGGCTTTGGCGTCAGCAAGCGGCTGATCGACGGCCGCATCGCCGACCTGCCGGTATTCGCCGGCGTGTCAGGCGCGTTTGACCAGACGCAGTTCGAACGCTTCCTGCGCGAAAATGGCATGACCGAGGACCAGCTGCGCCGCAGCATCCGTCAGCAATTGCTCGCCGAACAGATCGCCGGGCCGATCGCCGGGATGCCAAGCCTCTCGCCGGGCGTCGCGCAGCCCTATGCCGCGCTGCTGATGGAACAGCGCCGCGGTCAGGCGACCTTCATTCCCGCCAGCAGCTTCGCGCCGACGGCCGATCCCGGCGACGCCGCGCTCCGCACCTTCCTGAAGCAGAATGTGGGACGCTTCACCGTACCCGAACGCCGCGTGCTGCAATATGCGGTTTTCGATCGAACAGCCGCACCCGTGCCCGCGGTGACCGACGCCGAAATCGCCAAAGTCTATAAGGACAATGCCGCGCAGTTCGCCGCCAACGAAACGCGCCGCTTCGCACAGGTGATCGCGCCCGATCAGGCGACCGCCACCGCCATTGCAACCAAAGTTCGCGGTGGCGCCACGCTCGCCGCCGCCGCACAGGGATCGGGGCTTTCGGCCTCGACCACCAGCGACCTGACCCAGTCGGCCTATGCCGCAACGACCAGCGGCGCCGCGGCTAAGGCCGCTTTCGCCGCGCAGCGCGGAGCGGTGCTTGGCCCGACGCAGACCGGCCTTGGCTGGGCGGTCGTGCGCGTCGAGACGGTAACTGCCAAGCCGGCGCGGACGCTCGCCGATGCGACGACTGAGATTCGGGCTGAAATCGCGCGCAACAAGGCCAACGAAGCGATCGTCGATTATTACAATGCGATCCAGGACGCCGTGAACAGCGGCGCGTCGATCGAGGAAATCGCTACCGACCGCAAGCTCGCGCTCGCCGAAACGCCAGCGCTGCTGCCCAGCGGCCGCGTCCCCGGCCAGCCGGACTTTGCGCTGGCCCCTGAACTCGCGCCGATGGTCAGCCAGGCTTTCCAGAGCAGCGCCGAGGGCGAATCCGCACTCGCGACCCTGGTCGAGAACGAGAAATTCGCGGTCTTCGCTGTGAAGTCGATCGCCGCCGCCGCGCCGCCGCCCTTTGCGCAGGTTCGTCCCGCGCTGCTCGCCGAATGGCGTCTGGCGGAGGGGCAGAAGATCGCCCGTGGCAAGGCCCGCGCCGTCGTCAAGGCCGTCGAAGGCGGCCAGGGCTTTGCCGAAGCCGTCCGCGCCGCCGGACCCAATATCGGCAGCGTCCAG
>CAUUIU010000083.1:0-10364 GCA_963545025.1 uncultured Sphingopyxis sp.
GGTCGACTTGCCCGACCCGTCGCTGCCGACGACTGCGATCAGGGGAGCGAGATCGCTCCCCATTTCGTCAGCTCAGTTCCTTGAAGAAACCGACCATCTTGAGGCCGCCGATGATGAAGCGGACGACGACGAGCGCGGCAAAGGCATAGACCCAGTTCCACTGCGCCGCGGTCAGCGCGCCAAAGTCGAAGTCCAGACGCGCGAACCAGGTCAGGAACACGGTCGTCGCGAGCAGGAACAGCTTGTTCTGTTCGCGCCAGATCATGCGCTTCCACCAGAAGGGGTATTTGGGCTTGATCCAGCCGTGGAGGCGGGGAAGCAGCGCGGGAACGTCCTTCGCCCATTCGGCGTGCGCCGCGCCGAACTTTTCGCGCAGGAATTCTTCCTCATAGATCGAAATGCGCTCGTAGATGAGGACGCCGAGCAGGAAGACGATCGCGCCGAACACCCAGCTGCCCGACAGCATCGCGATGCCGGTGAAATTAAGGATGCGGCCGACATAGAGCGGGTTGCGCACCAGGCTGTAAGGGCCTGTGGTGTTGAGTTCGCTCGCTTCTGCGGCGACTTTCGCGCGGCCCGAGGTGCCGAGTGCGGCCCAGCCGCTGGTGAAGATACGGACGATCGCGCCCGCGCTGGCGACGCCGAGCGATAGCCAGAACCAGGCGCAATCGCCGAACGCGGTGTTGAACGGACCCCAATCCTTGCTGCACCAGGCGATCAGCACGGAGATCGCGATGGTGATGTAGATATAGGTGCCGCGAATGAAGAAGAGCCGCTTGCCGCTGCGGGCGAGTTCCTGCTGGTACATATGTGATCCGCCTGTTGGCCGCATCGCGCGGCGAATTAAGTGGCGACCCCTCTAACAGACTTTGCGGCCAAATTAAGACCGTAGTTCAGGTCAGCCGCAGCTTCCGCCCCGTCTTGCCCAGTGAGGCGCGGTCGGCGTGGGGGAGCGCAAAGCGCAGCGACAGCCAGATCGCGCCCGCCGCGATGCCTACGATGAGCGGCAGCGCGATTGCGTCGGGCAGGCGGCTGACGAACAGCGCGAGCGTACCCGCGGCCAGGGTTACGATCGCGCCGCGGATTGCGACGATCGGGAATTGATGGTTGAAGGGGTGAAGGCGTTCGTTGAGTGCGAGCTGGATCATCGGGATGCCCGCCATCACCACCAGCCCGATCGACATGGCGAGCGTGACGCCGGTCAGCGGGTCAAGATGGCCGATGATCAGCCAGCCGGCGCCGACCGCGACGATGACGCCGAAGAGGCTGGCGGTCAGCTGATGACGGAAGGCCGCGACCACCTGCAGCACCGGCATCGAGATACCGAGCACCGCCTCGAACGCGCGCGCGAAGAGGAGGATGACGACGGCCGCCTGTGCGATATGCGCCTGCTGGCCGAACAGCCCGAGCAGCGACGCGCTGCCCGCCGCGAGCACCGCGGCGAGCGGCAGCGCGATCGCCGCTATCAGCCGCGTCGCATAGGCATAGATGTCGGAAACCTGCGCGCGGTCCTCGCGCTCGGCGCTTGCCGCCAATGGGGCCATCACATAGACGAAGGCGATGCGGACGAGCTGGACGACGCTCGACAGCTTGCGCGCGATGGTGAACAGCGCCGAAGCCGAAGCCCCGGCCGCGCCCGGCAGCAGCAGGTTGAGGATCAGCGCGGGCGCGTCGCCGAACAATCGCGCGATGACGTTCGACGGCAGGATCGACAGCCCCGCCCAGAAGGTGTTGCGCTCGACCTCGCTGCCGCGCCCGCCGCGCCACAGGTCGGCGAAGTTATAGTAGCGACGGAGCAGGCGGACGCAGAGGACCGCCGTGATCGCGAGCGAGCAGAGATGCGCGATGAACAGCCCTTTGAGCCCGAACCCGCCGGCGAAGAACAGCCCCGCGAACACCAGCCGCATGATCTGTTCCCACACGATGCGAAGGCGGATTTCGGCACCGAACACCATGCGCGCGCGCATCGCCGAGGTCGCGATCTCGACAAAGGCCCACAGCGGCAGCGCCCAGACGAAGAGCTGGATCGCGGGCGTGACGAGCGCGCGATCCTTCTCGGCGACGTTGAGCAGCGGGCCGAGGTCGGCGGCGAAAAAGGCGATCAGTCCCGCGACGAGGATGCAAGGCCCGACGCCGAAGATCAGTGCGGTGCGCAGCGCCGCCGCCGCTTCGGCATCGCTTGCCGATTGCGGCACGGTGCGCTGCATTGCGCTCGTCATGCCAAGGTCGAAGATATTCTCAAGCAGGTTGATCGTCGCCCACAGCACCGCATAGAGGCCGTAACCCGCGAGCCCGAACATCAGCACATAGAGCGGCTGCGCGACGATCTCGACCACCGCGCCGAGCCGCGCGAGCACGGTGGTGCCGAGCCCCTTCGCGACGCTGCGGCTGGTGACTGCGGGCTGGGCGGGGTCGTCGGTCATCGCTGCGCCCCTAGAGCATTTCCCGAAAAAGTGGGAAGCCGTTTTTCGGCCATCAACCCCTTGATGACTCCCGGCATTGGGTCTAGTCCGACCCGCGACTGCATCAAGGGAGCCAGCTATGGCCGAATTTCGCCTGCCCAAGAACAGCCGCCCGAAAAAGGGTGGCGAGGTCCACAAGGCCGAGGGCGCGACCAACGTCAAGAAGTTCAAGGTCTATCGCTACGACCCGGACAAGCGCGAAAATCCCCATTTCGACACGTTCGAGATCGACACCGACAAATGCGGTCCGATGGTGCTCGACGCGCTGATCAAGATGAAGAGCGAGCAGGACGCGTCGCTGACCTTCCGCCGCTCGTGCCGCGAGGGCATTTGCGGCAGCTGTTCGATGAACATGAACGGCAAGAACGGTCTGGCCTGCACGACCGCGATCGAGGATCTGAAGGGCGATATCCAGATTACCCCGCTGCCGCATATGGAAGTGATCAAGGACCTCGTCCCCGACTTCACCCATTTCTATGCGCAATATGCGTCGATCGAGCCCTGGCTGAAGACCAAGACGACGACGCCGAGCGGCAAGGAGCGGCTGCAGTCGCCCGCCGAACGCGAAAAGCTCGACGGCCTCTACGAGTGCATCCTGTGCGCCTGCTGCTCGACCAGCTGCCCCAGCTATTGGTGGAACAGCGACAAGTTTCTCGGCCCCGCGATCCTGCTTCAGGCCTATCGCTGGCTCGCCGACAGCCGCGACGAGATGACCGGCGAGCGGCTGGACGAGCTGGAAGATCCCTTCCGTCTCTATCGCTGCCACACGATCATGAACTGCGCCAATGCGTGCCCCAAGGGACTGAACCCCGCGCGCGCGATCGCCGAGGTCAAGAAGATGACGGCCGAGCGGCAGATCTGATGCGCCTCGGGCTGCCAGCGCTAGCGGCGCTGGCGCTCGCCGGCTGCGCCGTTAATCCGAAGGCCCAATATGAGGAAATGCCGCGCACCTATGCGCATGGCATCGGCGGCGCGACCTTTCTCGTCGGCGGCAGCTTCCAGCCCTTTAGTCAGCCCGACGGCAACAGCCTGATCCTTTACGGCCCCGAGGGTGCCTTCGTCATCGACACCGGGCGCCATCCCGAGCATCTGACCGCGATCAAACAGGGCATGAGCGGGATCGGCATGACGCCCGTGGCGATCATCAACACCCACTGGCATCTCGACCATGTCAGCGGCAATCCCGAACTCAAGGCGGCCTTTCCCGAGATCAAGGTCTATGCGACCTCCGCGATCGACGGGGCGCTGGCGGGCTTCCTCGCACGGACCGCCGAATCCTATCGCAAGGCGATTGCCGAGGGCAATATTCCGGTGGGCGCGCGTGCGGATATCGAGGGCGACCTCGCAACGATCGCGCGCGGCGCGGAACTGCGGCCCGACGTGATCGTCGACGAATCGCGCGATATGACAATCGCCGGACGGCCGCTGTCACTGCGTGTCGCGGACAACGCCGTCACCGAGCGCGACCTGTGGATCTATGACGCCGCCGAGAAGCGCGCGATCGTCGGCGACCTCGTCACCGTGCCGGCGCCGTTTCTCGACACCGCCTGTCCCGAAGGATGGTTGAAGGCGCTCGACGCGGTCGCGGCATCGGGTGCCGAGCAGATCGTTCCCGGCCACGGCCCGATCATGGACCTCGCCGAGTTCGGCGCCTGGAAAAGCGCCTTCACCGATTTTATCGCTTGCGCGCGCGGGCCGGGCGCGCTTGAGGCCTGTTCGGCCAGCTGGCTGAAGGGCGCGGCGCGATGGATTGGCCCCGACACCTCGCGCGCCGGGGCGATGGCGGCTTATTATGGCGAGCTGATACGCTCGGGAAAACTGGACGGATATTGCAAGGCATGAATGACGGGATCGAGGAACCAAAGCGCCGCGAGAATTTCAGCGCCGAGGAACTGGCGGATGGCTGGGTCAGCTGGAACCTCAAGGACCCGAGCCGCTTCAACGCTTTCATCGAGCCGCTGTCTGTACGCGCCGAACCTTCGACCTCCGACGGCCGGCCGCAGGCGCGGGTGCGCATGTTTCCCGAACGCAAGCACAGCAACCTTGGCGACAATGTCCATGGCGCGGTGACGCTCGCGCTCGTCGATATCGCGCTCTTCGCCGCCTCGCACCAGTTCGGCTCGCTCGACGCCGGCCATTCGGTGACGCTCGACCTGTCGACACAATTCGTGGGCGCGGGACGGGTGGGCGAGCCTTTGGATGCCATCGTCGAACTGGTGCGCGAGACGGGCCGGCTGATCTTCCTGCGCGGCCTCGTCGTGCAGGGCGAAGGCGACGCGCATATCGTGCTCACCTTTGCCGGAACGATCCGCAAGGCGAGCAAGAAGTGACCGCTGTCCTTGCCGCCTATGACGCGCTCGTCGCGGCGGGCGAGCTCAAGCCCGATCCCGAACAGCGCGCCGCCGCCGAGCGACTGAACCTTTTGCAGCAGGAGCTGGAAGCGGCGCCGCCGCGCGGCAGTCTGCTGTGGCGGATTGCCGGCCGCAAGCCCGACGCTCCGCGCGGGGTCTACCTCTGGGGTGCGGTCGGGCGCGGCAAGTCGATGCTGATGGACCTCTTCTACGACCAGCTTCATATCCAGCGGAAAAAGCGCGTCCATTTCCACGCCTTCATGCTCGACGTGCACGCGCGCATGCGCGAAGTGCGCAAGACCGAAAGCGGCGACCCGATCCCGCAGGTCGCCGCGGCACTCGCCGAAAACGTGCGCTGCCTGGCCTTCGACGAGATGGTCGTGAACAACAGCGCCGACGCGATGATCCTGTCGCGGCTGTTCACCGCGCTGATCGATAAGGGCGTGACGGTGGTCGCGACCTCAAACCGCCCGCCGAAGGACCTTTACAAGGACGGGCTCAACCGCGAGCATTTCCTGCCCTTCATCGCGCTCGTCGAGGCGAAGCTCGACGTGATGGGGCTGAACGGCCCGACCGACTATCGCCGCGATCGTCTGGGCGACGGCGCGCGCTGGTTCGTGCCTGCCGACGATGCCGCGAGCGCGGCGCTGTCGGCCGCCTTCTTCCGCCTCACCGACTATCCGCCAGAGGACCGCGCCCATGTCCCGACGCTCGACCTCGACGTCGGCGGCGGCCGCATCCTGCACGTTCCCAAGGCGCTGAAGGGCGTCGCCGTCTTTTCGTTCAAGAAATTGTGCGGCGAAGCGCGCGGCGCGTCCGATTATCTTGCCGTCGCTCATCATTTCCACGCGGTGATCATTGTCGGCATTCCGCGCATGGGCCCCGAGAATCGGAACGAGGCGGCGCGCTTCGTGACGCTGATCGACGCGCTCTACGAATTTAAGGTCAAGCTGCTCGCCAGCGCCGCGGCCATGCCCGACCAGCTTTATATCGCGGGCGACGGTGCCTTCGAATTCGAGCGGACCGCAAGCCGCCTGGCGGAAATGCAGTCCGACGAATATCTCGCGCTAGGCCACGGCCAGGAAGACGCCGCCTAATATCTTGCCCCAGCGTGACGAATTGAGCGTGACCGCGATGAGGTCGCGGACATAGCGCACCTCGTGCACGACATGACCCACCGCTTGTTGGATCACGCGCCTTAACGTCCGGAGCGGCTTGGGCGCCGCAACCTGAATGCGGCGCGGCCGCACGGGCGGCGCGGGCAGGGTCGCGAAGCCGCCGCTTGAAACACGCTGATCGTCGGCGACCGCGCGGCACAGCGCTTCCATGCGCGCGATGGCAAGGCGGTTGGGCACTTCGCGGTCGCGGCTCAGCAGCTCGAAACTGTGGCTGAAGGCCGAAAACTGGATCGCGCCGCTCGCCGCCGAATGGTCGAGCGCGTCGCGCATTTCCTCCTCGGACATCGCGCAAAGCTGCGCGGGGCGAAAACTGCTGGCGCGGTCCATCAGCCCGCTCACCGGCACCTCGCACACGCCCTCGTGCTCGCGCATGCCCAGGTTGCCGGCGTCGAGCGAAATGTCGCAACCATGCCCTTGATAGGCGCCGTTGAAACTGCTGTCGAAACGAAAGCCGAGCGCCGACAACGCGCGCAGCGTGTCGTCGTTGGCGCCGAAATTGCCGGCGCGAAACGCCGTCGGTTTGGGCGCGCCGGCGCTGATCAATATGTCGCGGGCGAGGGCAATCAGCTTCTTCTGCGCGGGCAGCGGGAAGTCGCCGATATTGCGTCCGGTGAGCCGCCCGACGGGATTGAATTTCGCGAACTCGAGCCACTCGGTGTGGATGTGCAACTGGACCTCGTGCCCGCGCTCGACGACCGGCTGGACGATCGCGTCAATGACCTTGGGGCCATAGACGAGCGCGGGCATCGGATCGATGAAATAGACGCCGGTCAGCCCAAAGCGTTCGAGCATGTCCATCTGGAAATGGATGCCGAAATCGCCCTCGCGGCAGCGGCCGAGGATCGAGCTTTCGAAATTGGCGCGCGCATCCATGCCCCGCTGATAGAGGCCCGCCGACAATTCGGTATCGAAACTGATGATCGCCCGCGTCACCCCGCCAGCCTAGCAGGGCAGGGATAAGAGAGGGTAAAGGCGAGGGTGCGCGCGCTCCTAGAAGCGCACCGAAACCTCCACCCCGCCCCCCTTGGTATCGCCCCAGGGGATGATCTGCACACGGTCGTTAGCCTTGGTGGTGATGAGGTGTCCGGTCGCGGTACCGATCGCCGCGCCGACCAGCACGTCGCCGACGCGGTGCTTGCGCGCTTCGACGCGCGAGAGGCCCACGAAGGACGCGACGACATAGGCGGGGAGGCCGGCTTCCCAGCCATAGCGGTTGTGCAGCGTTGCGGCGGCGGCAAAGCTGCTTGACGTGTGGCCCGACGGAAAGCTCTTGTTGTCGCTGCCATCGGGGCGGCGCGACGGGAAGGCTTCCTTCAGTCCCTGCGTGATCAGCATCGTGCCGCCAATGCTGCCGCCGGCTTCGAGCACACCCTCCCAGTCGCCCTGCACCGCGGGAACCCCGAAGGCGGCAACGATGAGCGCATTCTTGGCGACGGTGCCGGCATCGTCCCAGCCTTTCTCGCTGGCCTCGGCCGGTGCGGCAAGGCCGAGCGAAAGCGTGACGGCCAGCGCGGCGGCGGTCTTCCTGATCATAAGTGTCTCCCGAAAAGACTCCCCTCTTTTCGTGCGTTCACCGGCTTACCGTGTCGCCGCGCACCCGCAAAGAAAATGTGACATACTTGTGGCAGATGGAGGCCATGCCTATCTGCGAACATCGTTTCGCCGAGCTTTATTGTTATTGCGAACTATTTGCAAAAAAAGGCGGAATTTCGGCCTTTTCGCGGTTGTTTCCTTAAGGGAATCGGCGTAGGGGCGTCGCCAGTCTTGGGACCGGCATGGCACTTTAGCCCGTGTGTCGACCGGTCTGTGAACCAATTGCCGGGCTTGCCAGAAGGGAGTGCCGCGCGCCATGGGACGCAAGAAGATCGCATTGATCGGAGCCGGGAATATCGGCGGGACGCTGGCGCTGCTCGCCGCGCAGAAGGAACTCGGCGATGTCGTCCTGTTCGACGTGGTCGAAGGCGTGCCGCAGGGCAAGGCGCTCGACCTGTCGCAGGTCGGCCCGATCGCGGGCTTTGACGCGAAAATCACCGGCTCGAACGACTATGCCGACATCGCCGGCGCCGACGTCATCATTGTCACCGCCGGTGTCGCCCGCAAGCCGGGCATGAGCCGCGACGACCTGCTCGGCATCAACCTCAAGGTCATGAAGGCCGTCGGCGAAGGCATCAAGGCCAACGCCCCCGACGCGTTCGTCATCTGCATCACCAACCCGCTCGACGCGATGGTGTGGGCTCTCCGTGAGTTTTCGGGCCTGCCGCACAACAAGGTCGTCGGCATGGCCGGCGTCCTCGATTCGGCGCGCTTCAGCCACTTCATCGCCGACGAATTCGCCGTGTCGGTGAAGGATGTGAACACCTTCGTGCTCGGCGGTCACGGCGACACGATGGTTCCCGTCGTCCGCTACTCGACCGTCAACGGCATCCCCGTCCCCGACCTCGTCAAGATGGGCCTGTCGTCGCAGGACAAGATCGACGCGATCGTCAAGCGCACGCGCGGCGGCGGCGGCGAAATCGTCGCGCTGCTCGGTACCGGTTCGGCCTTCTACGCACCGGCCGCCTCGGGCATCGCGATGGCCGAAGCCTATCTGGGTGACCAGAAGCGCATTCTGCCCTGTGCCGCCTATGTTGACGGCCAGTACGGCCTCGACGGCCTGTACGTCGGCGTGCCGGTTCAGATCGGTGCCGGCGGTGTCGAGAAGATCGTCGAGATCGAACTCGACGACGCCGACAAGGCGGGCCTGCAAGTCTCGGTCGACGCGGTCAAGGAACTGCTCGACGCGTGCAAGGCGCTGGATCCCAGCCTCGCCTGATCCTTTTTGGCCGCGCTCGGCGCTCGGCGCCGGGCGGGCTGGCTCTCCCCAGGAGAATTAGAATATGTCCATCCTCATCGACAAGAATACCAAGGTCATCACGCAAGGGATGACCGGTGCCACCGGCACTTTCCACACCGAACAGGCGCTCGCCTATGGTACGAAGATGGTTGGCGGCGTGACGCCGGGCAAGGGCGGCACGACGCACATCGGCCTGCCGAACTTCAACACCGTTGAAGAAGCCAAGGCCGCGACCGGCGCGACCGCGAGCTGCATCTATGTCCCGCCGCCGTTCGCCGCGGACTCGATCCTCGAGGCGATCGACGCCGAGATGGAGCTGATCGTCTGCATCACCGAAGGCATTCCGGTGCTCGACATGGTCAAAGTGAAGCGCGCGCTTTCGGGTTCGAAATCGCGCCTGATCGGCCCGAACTGCCCCGGCGTTCTGACGCCCGGCGAATGCAAGATCGGCATCATGCCCGGCAGCATCTTCTCGAAGGGCAGCGTCGGCGTCGTGTCGCGTTCGGGCACATTGACCTATGAAGCGGTGTTCCAGACCACCAATGTCGGTCTCGGCCAGACGACCGCGGTCGGCATCGGCGGCGATCCCGTCAACGGCACCAACTTCATCGACGTGCTCGAACTCTTCCTCGCCGACGAAGCGACCAAGTCGATCATCATGATCGGCGAAATCGGCGGCGACGCCGAGGAACAGGCAGCGCAGTTCCTGATCGACGAAGCGAAACGTGGCCGCAAGAAGCCGATGGCCGGCTTCATCGCGGGCCGTACCGCGCCTCCGGGCCGCCGCATGGGTCATGCCGGCGCAATCGTGTCGGGCGGCAAGGGCGACGCCGAAAGCAAGATCGCGGCGATGGAAGCCGCCGGCATCAAGGTGTCGGCGAGCCCGTCGGAACTCGGCTCGACCCTCGCCGAAGTGCTGAAGGAACGCGTCTGATTTAAGTCCCCGCCGGCGGCTGCCGTTGCTGGCGGGGGTTTAATCCCCACATAATATCCACCCCCTACCTCCCCGTGGAAAAGCAGATGAACCTCGAACGACAAAGCTTCGACATCGACGAGCCGCAGGCCGGCCCGAGCTGGGCGCCGAAGAACTGGCCCCAGATTGATAGCGACGACCTGACCGCCGCGCTCGATCCGCAGCAGATGCAGGTCGCAGTAAAGGCCGCCGCCGCCAAGGCGGGCGCCCCGCTGTCGAATGCCGAAGTCGAACGCGCCGCCGATGATTCGATCCGCGCGATGATGCTGATCCGCACCTATCGCGTGCGCGGCCACCTGGCTGCCAATCTCGATCCGCTCGGCCTCAGCCAGCGCGAGCTGCCCGCAGATCTGACGCCCGAATATCATGGCTTCGTTGGCGCCGATCTCGACCGTCCGGTCTGGCTCGGCGGCACGCTCGGTCTTGAGCGCGCGACGGTGCGCGAGATCGTCGGAATCCTGCGCGCGAACTACTGCGGCAACGTCGGCCTCGAATATATGCACATCTCCGACATCGAGGAGCTGTCTCTTATACACATCTGACGCTGCCGACGAAGCTAGAAGTGTA
>CAUUIU010000084.1:0-10293 GCA_963545025.1 uncultured Sphingopyxis sp.
AGATCTACACTTCTAGCTTCGTCGGCAGCGTCAGATGTGGTATAAGAGACAGCACCTGATCGGCCCCTGCGGCGAACATTTCCGCCTTGCCGAGTTGGTCGGTGGGCGCCGCCAGCAGCGTGGTCTTGCTGCCGCTTGCCCCAGCGGCGGCGACGATTGCGCGGACGCCCTCGATGCCGTCGGCCGAAGCGCCCTCGATCAGGATATGGTCGAAATGGGCCGATTTCATCCGTGCGGCGGCATCATCAACCGAAACGGCGATGTCGACCGATCGCGTCTCGGGCGCCAGCAGCATCCGCATCAGCGCATGGTTCGCGATATTGCGCTCGATCAGCAGGATCGAGGCATCGGCCAGCGTGTCCGATGCCTCGGCGATTTCGGCATGGCCGTCGCCGATCGCCTGCAGCGGCAGGGTGAGCGTGAAACAGGCTCCTTCGCCCGGCGTGCTGGCGACGGCGATCTCGCCGCCCAGCGCCTGGGCGAGTCGCTGCGAGATCGCGAGCCCGAGCCCGGTGCCCGAATATTCGCGCGTCGTCGAATTATTGGCCTGCGTAAAGGCTTCGAAGATGCGCGCCTGATCCTCCGCGGCGATGCCGATGCCCGTATCGCGTACGGCAAAGATGACGCCGCTGTCGGTTCCGCGCACGCTCAGCGTAACGCTGCCTTGCAGCGTGAACTTGACGGCGTTCGAGAGCAGGTTCGACAGAATCTGGCGCAGACGGTCGCCGTCGGTTGCCACGCGCGCCGGAACATCGTCGAGCGTGCATTCAAGCATCAGCGACTTGTTCGCAGCCGCCTCGCGCCACAGGCCGACGCAATCGGCGATC
Source organism: uncultured Sphingopyxis sp. (assembly GCA_963545025.1). GTDB lineage: Bacteria > Pseudomonadota > Alphaproteobacteria > Sphingomonadales > Sphingomonadaceae > Sphingopyxis. The sequence continues at coordinate 828 of CAUUIU010000084.1, forward strand.
AGGCGCGACAGATCGACCTCTTCCTTGGCGACCGGCATGTCGCCGGCTTCCATCTTGGCGACATCAAGGATGTCGTCGACCAGCGTCTTCATCGTCTCGCCGGCTCCGCGCAGCAGTTCGACGCGCTCGCGCGTAGCCTTGGCGAGGCGGCGATCGGCAAGCAGAACCTGCGCCATTCCCAGAATGCCGTTGAGCGGCGTCCGGATTTCATGGCTGGTCGTCGCTAGGAAGTCGGTGCGTGCCTTCAGCGCCTTTTCGAGCGCGATGTTGCTTGCCGAAAGTTCGACGTTGGTGGCGCGGATCTGGTCGCGGCTGCGCCGGATCGAGACATAGCCGAACGCGAGCATGCCGAAGATGATCAGCAGCGCGCTGCCGAGGCCGATGAACAGCCGCGTGCGAAACTCGCCGCGCTGTCGTTCGATGGTGATGTCGCGCTGAAGCTGGCCCTGCCGAAGTTCGGAGATTTTCAGATTCTGGTTGGCGAAATCGAACTGCGCCGACATCAGCTGCGCGCTGACCGAGGCGGTGAGGCGGAGGGCTTCGCGGTCGAGCCGCTGGAACGCCTTCAAATGTGCGAGGGCAAGGTCGCGGTTGCCCAGCTTTTCGTAAATCTGTGCCGCGGCCTCGTGCAGATCGCGGTAAGGCATTTCGGTCGCCGCGAGATCCTGCCCTGCGAAGGCGGACGCCATCAACCGGCCCGCCCCGGCGGTGTCGCCGCGTTTGGCTTCGACCATCGCGCGCACGCCCAGAATGAACGGGTGCCATCCCGCCGCTTCGCCGCCTTCTGCGACGAGGATCTCGGCGCGGCGCAGCGTCGCGAGCGCTTGGTCGAGCTTGCCCTGCTCATATTGCGTCTCGGCAAGGTTGGTGAGGATGCGCGCTTCGAGCAGCTGGCTCTCGAGTTGTCGCGCGGCTTTCAGGGCAAGGTCGTATTCCGCCTCGGCCTTGGCGTATTGTTCCTCTTCGCGATAGGCCTGGCCGCGGTTGTTATAGGTTGCGAGATTGAGCCACGGATCCTCCGAATAGGCTTCGAGCGACTGGCTGTAATAGCTGCGGACGCGGTCGAAATCGGCGGCCTCGAGATACAGGTTGCCGATATCCTGAAGCGCGATCGCGCGCGAGCGGGCCTCGCCGATCGCGCGAAAGATGCGATGGGCGGCCAGATAATCCTTGAGCGCTCCCTGCACGTCACCGTTCATTTCGGACAATGTCGCGCGCGAGCGGAGCAGGTCGCCGTTCAGTTTCGATCCCGGCGCCCCGCGCTGGATGGCGGTCAACGCTTCGGTGACGAGCGACTTCGCGCGGGCAGCGTCGTTCAGGCCGATATGGGCTTCGGCGAGTAGCCATCGCGCCGTCGCTGATGCGATTGCGGCGTCCTTCGGGCTGACCGTCGCGTCATGCTGCATCGCCTCGGCAAGGCGCAGCAATTCCTCGGCGGATTTTCGCGCAATCGCCGGATCGCCCATCATTGCCTGTTTGGTGGCTTCGACCTTGGCGGAAAAGCTCTTCATGCTGAGCGTTTGCGCGGCGGCGATCGGAGCACGCGCAGCGGGCGCGGCGCCCGCGGTCGTCGCTCCCGTGATCAGGACAAGGGATAATATGATGGCCCGCATTTGCTATCCTTGTGGACCGCATCATGTGCCATCAATGGGTTAAGTAAGCGTTAGGCTTGCTGTTCCGCCTCGGCCGCTGTTCCGGAACCCTTTGGGCGCTTCGGCGCTATAAGGAGCATGGAGCTCAACGCACCGATACTCGTCCACTGGATCGACTTCGACCTCTTGTCGCGGCTCGGTATCGCCGCGCTACTCGGGCTGCTGCTCGGGCTCGACCGCGAGATTCGAGGGCACGAGGCGGGCTTTCGCACCCATGGACTGATCTGTTTCTCCGCAGCGGCGATGACGGTGTCGATCATCGCGCTCAACGGGCAGATCGGCAGTGGCGGGTCGGATCCGCTGCGCGTGTTCGAGGCGACGGGTGCCTTCATCGGCATCATCGGCGCGGGCCTGATCGTCTTCAGCAAGGGCGAAGTGAAGAATCTTACCACCGCCGCCCATCTCTGGCTCGCCGCCGTCATCGGCATCGCGTGCGGCGCGGCGCAATGGCCGCTGGTGGCGATCGCCAGCGTTATCAGCGTGATCATGCTGTCGGTGCTCGGCGCGGTCGAGGCGCTCTGGGAACGCAAGCGCGAGAAGGACGACGGAGAGGCCTGACGCGTCAGTCGCGAAAGCGGATCGCCATGCCCTCGGCATCCCGCGTGATACGTACCCGCACGTCATAAAGCTCCGCGAGCAGCGCCTCGGTCATCACCTCGGCCACTTGGCCCGCTGCGAGCAGGCGTCCCTCGCGGACCGCGACGACATCGTCGGCATAGCGCAGCGCGATATCGAGGTCGTGGATCGCCATGATCACCGTCCGCCCGGCATCGGCGCGCGCGCGCAGCCGCCGTCCGGCGTCGATCGCATGGCGCGGGTCGAGGCCTGCCGTCGGCTCGTCGACAATCAGCAGTTCGGGGTCGCCGACGATCGCGCGCGCCAGCATCGCGCGCGCCAGTTCGCCGCCCGACAGGTCGGTCGCGGGGCGGTCACGCAAGGGAAGAAGATCGCAGGCCGCCAGCGCCTCGTCGATCGCAGGCTGAAGCGCGGCCGGAATGTCGCCGAAGGCGGGCAGAACAGGGGTCAGACCCAGCGCGACGACGCGCTCGACGCTGATTGGCCATTCGACCGCCGCGCGCTGCGGCAGATAGGCACGGCGCCGCGCCAGATCCTTGCGCGCGATCGTGGCGAGCGCCACGCCGCCAAATTCCACGGCGCCTTCGTCAGCAACGCGCAGCCCCGCCGCGACCTCCAGCATCGTGCTCTTGCCGGCGCCGTTCGGGCCGATCACCGCGGTCAGCCGGCCGGGAGAGAAAACGACGTCGATGCTGTCGAGCACGGTTCGCGCGTCGCGGCGAACGGTCAGCGAGGCGAGGGACAGCGCGCTCATGCCGTCCGCCTTTGCACATGCAGAACCAGCCACAGGAAGAAGGGAGCGCCGACCAGGCTGATGAAGACGCCGAGCGCCAACACCTTGCCGTCGACGACGAGCAGTCGCGTGCCGATGTCGGCAAGCGTGACGAGCAGCGCACCGGCAAGCGCGGCGGGAACCAGCGTCTTGCCCGGCCGATGCGCCACGAACGGCCGGACGATATGCGGCGCGATCAAACCGACGAAGCTGATCGCTCCCGCGACCGAGGTCGCCGCCCCGACCCCCAACGCGGTGCCGAGCAGCGCGAGCAGGCGGGTGCGCGCGACATGGATGCCGAGGCTTTCGGCCTGCGCCTCGCCAAGCGCGAGCGCATCGAGCGCGCGGCCGGTCATCAACAGCAACGCACCGCCCGTGAGGATGAAGGGCGCGGCAAGCCAGACATGATCCCAGCTGCGGTCGACGAGCGAGCCCATCAGCCACATCATGATTTCATAGGCGGCATAGGGGTTGGGCGCGATATTGAGTGCGACGCTGACGCCAGCCGCCGCGATGCTGCTGACCGCCGCGCCGGTCAGGATCAGCGACAGTGTGCCGCCGCGCCGCGACAGGATCAGCGCGGTGCCCGCGGTGATAAAGCCCCCGACGAGCCCGAACAGCGGCGGGGCGAGCGGAAAGACGGCGGCGACGCCGAAATAGATGGCGATCACCGCGCCAAGCGAGGCGCCCGCCGACACGCCGAGCAGCCCGGGCTCGGCGAGCGGGTTGCGGAGCAATCCTTGCAGGACAGCACCCGACATGCCGAGGATCGCGCCGACCATCAGCCCGAGGACGAGGCGCGGCAGCCGTATCTCGGTCAGGATCAGCGATGCGAGGTCGGCGCGGCCGGACAAAAGGCCGGTGAGTGCCTGTCCGGGGGTCAGCCACACCGTCCCGGCGAGCAGCGAGGCAAAGCCCGCGAGCAGCAGGGCGACGACAAGCGAGGGGATCAGCCAGCGCGTCATGGCCGCGTCGTCGCTGCAAAGGGAAGGGGCTTGCGCACCTGCGCGGCCGCCTGGCGCAATTGCGCGCGCAGCTCGATTGCGGCCTTGGCCACCTTTGGCGTCCCGCAAGCATAATAGGCCGGGGAAATGCGCAGCGTCCGTGCCCCGCTCCAGTAACGGCGGACGAGCGGATGATGCTCGATATTCTCGCGCTGCCCATAGAGCGGACGCACACCCGCACCCTTGATCAGCAGGTCGGGCGCGGCGGCGAGCAGCACTTCGGTATCGGGCCGGTTATAGTCGGAAACGGGCGGCTCGTGGGCGATGTTGGTCGCCCCTGCTGCCGCGATCACCGCGTCGTAGAGCGAACCCTTGCTGGCGCTGAACCCCGCGCCGTCCCAGGCGACGACGCGCAGCGGCGGTCCGGGATTGCGGCTGAGTTCGGCAAGCTGGCGGTCCATCTCCGCAATCATCGCCTCGCCGCGCGCGACTTCGCCGACCGCCTTCGCGACCTGCCGCGTTACCGCGCGGATCGCCTCGAAACTCTCGGCGCTGTCGACTTCGATCATCGGATAACCCAGCCGTTTCAACATGTCGCGGGTCACGGGCTTCGAAAAGCGGTCGGTGATGATCAGGTCGGGCTGTTGCCGCACCACCTCTTCGGCAAGGCCGTGGTTGATCGCGACCTTCTGTGCCTCCTTGGCCATCAACGACCCCGACGGATCGCGCGACAGCCAGGTGACCGACGCGATCCGTTCGGGGGGCAGCAGCGCAAGGACCAGCTGGTCGGTGCACTGGTTGGTCGACATGACGCGCATCGGCCTCGGCGCCGCGGTCGACCCCGCGACGCTGCCAGCCGAAGCGGGCAGCGTCGCGGCGATCAGGCCGAGAGCCAGGCCGATGCCACGCATCAGAAGCTGACGCGCACGCCGCCATAGGCCGCGCGGCCCTGGGCGCGGAAGCTGAAGACCTCTTCATAATCCTCGCCGGCCAGATTTTCGACGCGTGCGAAGACCGAAATGGCGTCGGTCAGCTTGTAGTCGGCGCCTAGGTTCACCAGCACATATTCCTTCAGCGATACCGTCGTCGGCGCGAAGAAGACCGGGTCGAGGAAAGCGACATCGGTCTGGCGGCCGTTATAGCGGACCGTCAGCGTCGTCGAAAAGCGTTCGTCGGGGCTATAGATCGTCGCGTTGAAGCTCGCGACATGCTTCGGCCTACGAACCTCGATGGCGCCATTCTCGCGCGCCTTTAGCCATGTGTAGGCAAGGTCGAGTTCGATCTGCGGGATCGGGCGCGCCTTGGCGAAGACTTCGACGCCGCGCTGCTTGGACTTGGTCGTGCGGTTGGCCGGGGTCGCGATGAAGTTCGGCGGCGGGAAGGTCGTGAAAATCTCGCCCGTCAGCTTGTTGTCGAAATAGGTGGCACCGATCGTCGCGAGATCGTCGCCGATCGTCTGCTCGATCCCGGCTTCCCAGCCCTTCGATTTTTCGGGGCGCAGGTCGGGATTGCCGATGAACTGGCCGTCGGAAAAGCCGTAGAGCTCGTAATAGCCGGGGTTCTTGACGCCGGTACCGTAAGCGCCGCGAATACGCGTGCCGGTGGGGAGCTTGTAGCTGCCCTGAATGCGATAGGTCGTCGCATCGTCGAACCGGTCGTTCTCGTCATGCCGCACCGAAGCGCCGAGCGCGAAGGCGTCGCCCGCGAGCAACTCATACTGGCCGACAAGGCCGATATTGTCGGTGTCGCGCTGGCCCTGGAATACGAAGGGCGAGGGGGTGGTGTTGCGGAACTCCTCGCGCTCGACGTCGACCGCGGCGGTCAGGCGGTGGACGATCGCGTCGGTGCCGAAACGCAGGCTCGATTCGAACGAGCCCTTGTAGCGGCGCCCTTCGCTGCCACCGTCACGAGCGCCGAAGCTGTAGCTTTTGCGCACCGTGTCGGTGACTTGTCCGGTCAGGGCATTGGTCCAGCGGCCGTCGAGCGCGATGAATTCGGCGCGCAGCAAGCCGTGGAACGACTGGCTGGTGGAATAAGTGTCGGGGCTGTCGACGATATAGCCATAGAGCGGGCTGGTGCCGTCGAACTCGCTGTTGTTGAAATCGGCGTCGGTGTAGCCGTAGCGCGCGACGGCGGTCAGCTTGAAGCTGTCCGACGGCGACCAGATCAGCTTGCCGCTGACCCCGACATTGTCCGATCCGATGTCGCGGGTGCCGAAGCGCGCGGTCGGCGACCCGCCGGTGTGTAGATAGGCGCCCGAAATCGCATAATCGAGATTGCCCGCTACGCCCGCGACGCGCAGATCGCCCGAGAAAGTCTCGAACGAACCCGCTTCGGCGCGCGCGCTGATCCCCGGCGCTTCGGCGCCGGTCAGCGTGATGTAGTGGACCACGCCGCCGATCGCGTCCGAACCATAGAGCGACGATTGCTGGCCGCGCAGCACCTCGATCCGTGCGTCGGGCGAAGCGATCAGGGTACCGAAATCATATTCGCCATTGAACGGGTCGGACACTTCGATGCCGTCGATCAGCGTCAGGACATGATTACCCTCGGTGCCGCGGACGCGGATCTGCGTCTGGCCGCCGATCGCGCCGAGGCGGCTGACGGCGACGCCGGGCACATCGCGCAGGATATCGGACAGAATGCGCGTCTGGCGCTTTTCCATCGCCGCCGCGTCGATCACGGTGACCGACGATCCGAGCTGGTCGACGCGCACGCCTTCGCCCGAACGCGACGCGGTGACGACGATTGCGTCGCCGGCTTCATCAGTGGTCGGAAGGTAGGAATTGGACTGGGCGTGCGCGGGCGTCGTCGCCGCGGCAAACGCAATCAGCGAAATGAAACTGGTCTTCAACATGGGTAAGCCCCTCTGGCGCCAGAGCAACATTGGCAGGGCGTGCCGGTGCCTCGGCACCGGTCGGAGCGCGATCACGGGCGGGCGCAAAAAGCGTCCGTATCCGCGCACCGATGCGGCCCCAGCCGCATGGTTCGTCGCTCAGACGGAGGATTACCGTGCCATGACCATCCCCTGGACCAAGGCAAGAGCGACCGGTGCGCTGGCAGGTCTCCTGGCTCGCGGGTCAAAGCTCGAAACACGCCTTCCCAGGTTTCCCCAGTGGCTGTCCCGGACGCGTCCGGAACCGTGCATCTCGCTCGCCGCTTACAGTTGCAGGGACAGCCCCGGATTCGAAGGGCCTTGTCGGGCCTTCTCACCGTGTTCCCTTTTAAGCCCCTTGCGGGACACCGGCGCGATCATGTGCGGGCCGCGTATGGCCCCCACGGCGCCCGCCCATAACGAAACACGCCGCTTTGGCAATCGGCTTTTGCGCCGGCTCATCGAGGCCGCAGGTCGATCGATGCCCGCATTTTAGCCGGCGGCCGAAGGCCGGCTTGCGTGAAACGGTCGATTGCTCCTACCACCACGCAAATCGCAACCGCCCAGCGGAGGAATAGATTATGCGCCTGGTTCTGATCGCGGCACTGCTTGCCACTGCCGCCGCTTGCCCGACCTACGCCCACGAAACGCCCGCGCCCGCCGCGCAATCGAAGCCCGTTCCGAAGGAGGAGCTGTTGAAGCCGCCTGCCGACGCGGTCCACTATGTCGTGGTGTCCGAAGCCGGCAAACATGGCAGCCAGTGGCGCTGGCAGCTTCCCGACGGGCGCACGGCCTATCGATGGTCGCAGGAACTGCGCGGCTGGATCACCGAGATGGATCAGGTGACGACCTTCGGGCCCGGCGGGACGATCGCCGCTTTGACGGTCCGCGGCGTGACGATGTCGGGCGATGCCGCAGAGGAGTTTCGCGTCGCAAACGGCCGCGCGACCTGGAAAACGGCGACCGATTCCGGGGAAGCGCCGGCCGGCGGCTGGTATGTGCCCGCAGGCGGAGTTGGAATTGCGGGCGCTCCCATGATCGAGGCGCTCGCCAGGGCGGGGGATGCCGGCGTCGACTTCCTGCCGAGCGGCAAGGGCCGCATGACTTTCGGCTCGACGCAGACCATCCAGGGCCCGGACGGACCCAAAAAGGTCCAGCTCGCGTTCATCAGCGGCATATTGCCATCACCCCTCCCCATCTGGCTCGATGAAGACAAGCGCTATTTCGCCGACATCAGTTTCATTTCGGTGATCCCGGCAGGATATGAGGGCGCGCTGAAGCAGCTTCGCGATGCGCAGGATGCCGCCACGGCGGAAGCCGTCGCCGGGATCGCGCAGCGCTTCCTCTCGCCCGCCGCGAGAGCGCCGGTGCTGTTCGACAATGTCCGGCTGTTCGACGCCGACAAGGGCGAATTTCTTGCGAGCAAGGCGGTGCTGGCGCGCGATGGCAAGGTCGCCGCGATCGGTGCTGCCGGCTCGATGAGGGTGCCCGCCGGGACGCGGGTCATCGACGGCAGCGGCAAGACCTTGGTCCCTGGCATCTGGGACAGCCACCTTCACATCGGCGACGATTGGAGCGTGCTCTCCAACATGGCGAACGGAATCACCAGCTTCCGCAGCCCCGGGACGACCTTCGACCGCGCGGTCGAGGCGACGAAGCGCCGCGCCGATGGCACATTGTTGATGGGCGAGCCGTTCATCTCGGTCATCATCGACAAGAAGGATCCGCTCGCGGCACAGGGCGCCGAGGTGGTCAGCAGTTCAGAAGAGGCGATCGCCGCCGTGCGGCGGGTCAAGGACGCTGGCCTGTGGGGCGTCAAATTCTACACGTCGATGAATCCGGCCTGGATCGCCCCCGCTGCGGCCGAGGCGCACCGGCTTGGTCTGCATGTGCACGGCCATGTCCCCGCCACGATGAAACCGAGCGAAGCCGTTGCCGCGGGCTATGACGAACTGACCCACCTCAATTTCGTGGTGATGGAATCGATGCCGCGCGCGGTGATCGACAAGGCCAACACGCGGCAGCGGATGGAGGGGCCGGCGCGCTACTTCAAGGACGTCGATCTCGACGCGTCTTTGATGTCGGGCTTCGTCGCCGACCTCGCCCGGCGCAAGACGCTAGTCGATCCGACGATCGTCATCTTCGAGGGCATGCTCACGCAGGACGGCGGCAAGCCCCATCCGGCTTATGCGCCCTATATGGGCATCATCTCGCCTGTTCTCGAACGTTCGGTGTTCACCAGCGGCGGCTATCCGCTCGTCGACGGGCTGACTCGCGACGATTACCGCAAAAGCTACGCCAAGATGGTTGAACTGGTCGGCAGGCTTCACAAGGCCGGCGTGCCGATCGTCGCCGGCACCGACGGCTGGGGGATCGAGCTTGTCCGCGAACTGGAAATCTATCAGCAGGCCGGATTTGCCGCTGCCGAGGCGTTGCAGAGCGCAACCATCCTTCCGGCACGGGTCGTCGGCGCCGACAAGCGCACAGGTTCGATCGCGGTCGGCAAGGAAGCCGATATGGTGCTGGTGGACGGCGACCCCTCGACCGACCTCGGCGCGCTCCGCCGCGTAGCGACCGTCGTCAGCGATGGCTATGTCATGGACCTGTCTCTTATACACATCTCCGAGCCCACGAGACACTGAGCGAT
>CAUUIU010000085.1:0-10091 GCA_963545025.1 uncultured Sphingopyxis sp.
GAAGCCGACGACGAGGTAACGGCCCTCCCACGCGATCGAGCGCAGCGCGGGTTCTGCATAGTCGCCGCCGACCGCTTCATAAATGACGTTCGCGCCATTCGGACCGACCGCGGCCTTGAACTTTTCCGCGAGCGCCTTCGACGCATCCTTGTCGAACGGCTGATAGCCATAGACGACGACCTCGTCGGCGCCGGCCTGGCGCGCGATCTCGGCCTTGGCCTCGCTCGACACGCCCGCGACGACGCGCGCGCCGAACGCCTTGCCCAGCTCTACCGCGGCGATGCCGACCCCGCCCGATGCGCCGAGGACGAGCAGCGTATCGCCTTCCTCGATATGGCCGCGGTCAACGAGGGCATGGATGCTGGTGCCATAGGTCATCAGCAGCGACGCACCCTCGGCGAAATCATGCGCTTCGGGCAAATGATAGACATTGTGCACCGACACCGCGACCGCTTCGGACATCCCGCCATTGCCACAGCCCGCGATCACCCGGTCGCCGACCTTGAACTCGGTGACACCTTCGCCAACTTCAGCGACAAGGCCCGCAACTTCGCCGCCGGGGGCGAAGGGGCGTTCGGGCCGGAACTGATATTTGTCTTCGATGATCAGCACATCGGGGAAGTTGACGGCGCAGGCCTTCACATCGATCACGATCTGGCCCTTGCCCGCGGTTGGGCGCGGCAGTTCGCCCAAGGTCAGCGTTTCGGGGCCGCCGGTGGCGGTCGACAAGAGAGCCTTCATCATCTTCTCCTCTGTGGTGTTTGGTGAGCCTTATGCTGCCGGGCGCATCCACGGGCGATCCGCGTCGAGCGCCTTCTCATAGGCGCCGATCGCCGCGTCGCTCTTTTCGGTCAGCGAAATTTCGTCGAGCCCGCCGAGCAGGCACATCTTGCGGAACGGATCGATCTCGAAGGTGAAGCGGTCCTGAAAGGGCGTCGTCACCGTCTGTGTGTCGAGGTCGACATGCACCGGATCGGTCGCCGCGACTTCCATCAATCGATCGATCGCCGCTTGCGGCAACACCACGGGCAGGATGCCGTTCTTCACCGCATTGCCCGAGAAAATGTCCGAATAGCTCGGCGCGATCACCACGCGAATGCCGAGGTCGCCGAGCGCCCAAGCCGCATGCTCGCGGCTCGACCCGCAACCGAAATTGTCGCCCGCGATCAGGATCGGCGCGCCTTTGAATTCCGCACTATCGAACAGATTGTCTGGATCGGCGCGCAGCGATTCGAACGCGCCGCGCCCCATGCCCTCACGCGTCGTCGTCTTCAGCCAGTGCGCCGGGATGATGACGTCGGTGTCGACATTCTTCAGCCCGAACGGGATCGCGCGGCCTTCGACTTTCTCGATCGGGGTCATGCCATCAGCTCCCGTACATCGGTGAGCTTGCCGGTCACCGCTGCCGCGGCCGCCATCGCGGGAGAAACGAGGTGTGTGCGCGCGCCCGGACCCTGGCGGCCGACGAAATTACGATTGCTCGTCGAGGCGCAGCGTTCGCCCGCGGGGACTTTGTCGGGGTTCATGCCGAGGCACGCCGAACAGCCGGGCTCGCGCCATTCGAGGCCAGCGTCGATGAAGATGCGGTCGAGCCCCTCGGCCTCGGCCTGTGCTTTCACCAGCCCCGATCCGGGGACGACGATCGCCCATTTGACGCTGTCGGCCTTGTGCCGGCCCTTGAGTACCGCGGCAGCAGCGCGCAGATCCTCGATGCGGCTGTTGGTACAGCTGCCGATAAAGATATTCTCGATCGCGACGTCCTGCATCCGCGTGCCCGGCTCAAGGCCCATATAGGCGAGCGACTTGGCGGCGGCGGTCTGTTTCGAGGGATCGGCGAAGCTGTCGGGAGCGGGCACGACGCCGGTGATCGGCACGACATCTTCGGGGCTGGTGCCCCAGGTGACGCTGGGCGCGATATCGGCGGCGTCGATGACGACGACCTTGTCATAGGTCGCGTGCGCGTCGGTCGCGAGGCTTTTCCAATAGGCGACCGCGGCGTCCCAGTCGGCGCCCTTGGGCGCATAGGGGCGACCCTTCAGATAAGCGAAGGTCGTCTCGTCGGGCGCGATCAGGCCCGCACGCGCGCCGCCCTCGATCGCCATGTTGCTGACGGTCAGGCGGCCTTCGACACTGAGCGCGCGGATCGCGCTGCCGGTATATTCGATGACATGCCCCGTGCCGCCTGCCGCGCCAATGGTGCCCGTGATGTGGAGGATGATATCCTTCGCGGTGACGCCGGGACCAACCTCGCCCTCGACCCGCACTTCCATCGTCTTCGACGCCTGGAGCAGCAGCGTCTGCGTCGCGAGCACATGCTCGACCTCGCTCGTCCCGATGCCGAAGGCGAGCGCGCCGATGCCGCCGTGGCATGCGGTGTGGCTGTCGCCGCAAACGATGGTCGTGCCGGGCAGCGAAAAGCCCTGCTCGGGGCCGACGACATGGACGATGCCTTGTTCGGCCGCGACCGAGTCGATGTAGCGGATGCCGAAAGCGGGCGCGTTTGTTTCGAGCGCCGCCAGCTGCGCCGCGCTTTCGGCGTCGGCGATCGGCAGCTTGTGACCCGCCGCGTCCTTGCGCGCTGTGGTCGGCAAATTGTGATCGGGCACCGCCAGCGTCAGGTCGGGGCGGCGCACCGTGCGGCCGCTCGCGCGAAGCCCCGCAAAGGCCTGCGGGCTGGTGACTTCATGGACAAGATGGCGGTCGATGAAGATCAGGCAGGTACCGTCGGGGCGCCGTTCGACGACATGCGCGTCCCAGATTTTCTCATAGAGGGTGCGGGGGCGAGTCATGCGGTTCACTTAAGCCGCCCGCATAACAATGCAAGCGAGTGGGACGCAAAAACGCAATTTTCGGTCGCACATCTGGATGCATTTCCCGTCGCGCTGCGAGCCGCGACGGCTAATATGCGCCAGCCCTTCTGGAGTCGCAGCCAGTCAGGAGAGGCCCATGGTCACGATTCCCGCCTATCGTCCCGTCATCCGTACGACGCGCGGACCCTATCGCGCCGCCGCGCTGGTCGGCACCCACAGCATTTCGCTCGGCTGGGATGTCGACCCGGCGCACAAGGCGGGGCTGCATGGCTTTGCGGTGCGCAAGAGCGAGGTCGACCTGGCGAGCGGCGAGGTGATCGCGGTCAACTGGCTGCGCGGCGAAAAACGCTTCGAGGGCGATCCGTCGGACGGTTTCGATGTTTCGTCACGCGATGCACCGTTCCAGCGCTTTCGCTGGAGCGACTATACGCTGAAAAGCCATCAGGGTTATATTTTCGACATATTTCCGGTGCGCGGCACCCCGCCGCACGCGCTGACCACTGACGAGCCGCCGCTGACACTGAAGCTGCGCCCCTCGCCGGAGATGACGGACGGCGTCGGCGCCTATGTGAACCGGGGCGTGACCTCTGCCTTCGCCTATCTCGACCGGTTCAAGGGCGTGCATCCGCGTGACGTCCCCGATGGCGCCGCGTGGCGGTGGCTGTCGCGCGGGCTGAAGGAGGCGCTGATCGGCTTCGTGGGGGCAGCCGCTTCCGGCGATGCGCTGCGCGTCTGCATCTATGAATTCTTCGACGCGGAGGTTGCGGCGGCGCTCGCGGCGGCGCGGACGCGCGGGGTCGATGTGCGCATCATCTATCACGCCAAGGCGGGCGATCATGCGACGACCGAAAGCGCGCATATGCTGGCGGCGCATGGGCTGACCGCGGCCGCGACCCCGCGCGCGGCGATCAAAAAGATCAGCCACAACAAGTTCATCGTCCACCTGGCGGGGGGCGTTCCCGTGCGGACCTTTACCGGCACCGCCAATTTTTCGGAGAACGCCTTTTATTACCAGACCAATGCCGCCGTGATCCTCGACGATCCGGTCGTCGCGGCCGCCTATCACGACTATTGGCTGATCCTTGCCACCGATCCGCGGCGCGACCTGGCGAAGACCGATCCGGCGGAGGTGCGCAACCGTGTCGGCGCGCTCCAGGCACGGCTCGTGGCGGCGGGCGGAGGTCCGTTCGCAACGCAATATTTCTCGCCCGTCCGCACCCTCGACATCGTCGACAAGGCGGTCGAACTGGTCGGCGCGGCGAAAAGCTGCGTCTTCACAAGCGCGCCCTTCGCGCTCGATCCCGCGATCGTCGCGGCGATCGCGGCGCAGCCGAAGGAGCTGCTTCACTATGGCCTCGCCAACACGACGGTGCGCAAGAAGGTCGAGTTGCTGACGACGAGCAACACGCGCTATTTCGTGCCCTCGCGGCTCGAAACCTATATGGGGCGCAAATGGGATGCCAAGGCGTTCGGCAATCACAAGATCCACAGCAAGCTGATGATCATCGACCCGTTCAGCGACAAGCCGCAGATGTTGTTCGGTTCGGCCAATTTCAGCGACGAAAGCTGTCAGGGTAATGACGAAAACGCCTTCCTGTCCACCGACCCGCGGCTGATCGCGATCATGGCGACCGAGTTCCTGCGCATGTTCGACCATTATAAATCGCGCGCCTTCATCAACCAGATCCGCAGCGAGGGACTGGCCGAGGCCGACTTTCTCAGCGAGAACGGCGGCTGGATGACGACCAGCTTCTCGCCGACCGCGCGCAGTCACAAATTTCGCGACCGGCTGGTTTTCGTCGGCGACTAGCGCCTTCGTCGCCAGCGGCGTATGATCGGTGCATGTCGATCTTCGCCATCATCGCCCTCATTCTGGCCACCGTCGTGGCGATGGAAGGCGTCGCCTGGGCGAGCCACAAATATATCATGCACGGCTTCGGCTGGGCGTGGCATCGCGACCACCACGAACCGCACGACAAGCGGCTCGAAAAGAACGACCTGTTCGCCATCGTCGGCGCGGCGATGAGCATTTCGATGTTCGCGGCGGGAAGCCCGATGATCATGGGCGCCTCGGCATGGGAACCGGGGACATGGATCGGGCTCGGCATCCTTTTCTATGGCATCATCTATACGCTGGTGCACGACGGCCTTGTCCACCAGCGCTATTTCCGCTGGGTGCCACGGCGCGGCTATGCGAAGCGGCTGGTACAGGCGCACAAGCTCCATCATGCCACGATCGGCAAGGAGGGCGGGGTCAGCTTCGGCTTCGTCTTAGCGCGCGATCCCGCGAAGCTGAGGGCCGAACTCAAGGCGCAGCGCGAGGCAGGGATTGCCGTGGTTCGCGAGGCGCTCGCCGATTAGGCCGTCCGATAGTCGGCCGTAATCACCCCCGCCGCCGCCAGTTCCGTCTCATGGCTTTCCTCGCGCCAGTCTTCCGCCAGCGCCTGCCGTTCCCATTCGAGCATCGCCGGGTGCGCGAGGATATGGTCGACCCATGCCTGTCCGGCACCGACGTCGAGGCCGTAGGTGCGGATGCGGAAGGCGACCGGTGCGAAGAAGGCGTCGACGGCCGAGAAGCTGTCGCCCGCAAGCCAGGGGCCGCCGAACTTCGCGAGACCGTCTTCGAAGAGTTCGCGGATACGCGCGACGTTCGACCGCAGTGCATCGGACATCGGCTTGGGCGTCACGCGCACCCCGACGTTCATCGTGCAATCGTTCCGTAGCGCCGAGAAACCGCTGTGCATTTCGGCGGTCGCGCATTGCGCCCATGCGCGCGCATCGGGATCGGCGGGCCAGACGCCGCCGTGCCGGTC
Organism: uncultured Sphingopyxis sp.; assembly: GCA_963545025.1. Classification (GTDB taxonomy): domain Bacteria; phylum Pseudomonadota; class Alphaproteobacteria; order Sphingomonadales; family Sphingomonadaceae; genus Sphingopyxis. The sequence continues at coordinate 5,624 of CAUUIU010000085.1, forward strand.
GGCCAGATAGAGCGTAATGCCGAGCGAATCATAGATGGTGCGGCCTTCGTGGAGCAGCGCGGGCACCTGTCCGGTCGGAGAGAAGCTGCGGAAAGCGTCGTAGTTCACCGGCTCCGCGAAGGGTTCCAGCCGGTCCTCGAACGGAATGGCGAGCGCGCTCATCAGCATCCATGGCCGCAGCGACCAGCTCGAATAATTGCGGTTGGCGGTGATCAGCACATACATGCGTCGCGCTCCTGGGTGACGATGGGAGAGGTGTAGTCGGGGTCGTGCGCGAAGGGCAGGGCGGCGCCGTCGCGGAGCGCCGCGAGCACAGTTCCGAAATCGCTTTGCGCCCGCCAGCCAAAGCGGCGTTCGGCGCGCGTCGGGTCGTAGACGCGGTCGATCGTTTCGGGAAGCACCCAACCTGCCGCGGCGTAAAGCTCGGCCGCATCGGGATAGTGGCGCGCGATCACCGCGCGCGCATCGCGGGCAAGCTCTTCGGCCTCCGCGCGCACGAAGGGCGGCGGGGCCGACAGGATGAAGGTGTCGCAGCCGATTTGCGGCGCGGCTTCCAAAGCTGCGAGATGCGCGGCGGCGGCGTCTTCGACCGTCAGGCGGCGGTTGAGGAGTTCGTTGGCCTTGAGATTCGGTCCGCTCGGCACGGCATGGGTGTCGTCATCCTCGGGGAAGAAGCGGCCGGTGCGCAGGATCGCGACGTTGATGCCATGCTCGCGGTGAACCAGCTTGCATGCCTGTTCCGCGGCGAGCTTGGTGATGCCATAGATATTGCGCGGCTCTATGGGTGAGAAATCCTCGTCCATCCACCACGCGCCGGTCTCGCCCGCGCCGTCGCGCACATCGGCGCGCACCATCAGCGAGGTCGTCGAGGTGAAGAGGAATCGGTCGTTTCCGGCTGCAACCGCCGCTTCGATCAGATTGAGCGTGCCCGTCACATTGACGTCGACGAACGCCTGACGCGGATATCGCACGATGTCGGGCTTGTGCAGCGCGCCGCCGTGGATGATCGCCTCGATCCCCTGTTCGCCCATCGTCCGGTCGATCAGCGCGCGGTCGGCGACGGTGCCAATTACCTGCGTGTGCGCCCCCGGCACGACGTCGAGCCCGGTGACCCTATGGCCGTTTTCGGCCAGCAACGGCGCGAGAGTGCGCCCGAGCCAGCCCGACGATCCGGTCAGCAGCACGCGCATATCTGATTCTCCTCTCGGCCCTGGACGCGCGCCTGATACACAGGCCGCGGATCGGGCGGCAAGGGGGCGCTACTCTTTCAAGGTGACGGTGGTCGGACCCGCCCCGGCTGCACCGCCCGTCACAGGTGGCAATTCGCCGAGGTCGAGCCAGCGCGCGTCGTCGCGCTTGTGATAGCTGTCGATCGCCGCGAACGGGATGCGAAAGGGAAATCCCCAATCGCTGTTCCACATCGCAACGACGCCGGTTCGCGTGGCGGGTTCGAAAATCATCGTCGCGCGATAGCCCGACACCGCGCCCGAATGGCCCGCGAGCCGGTGGCCGCCATAGGTGAAGTTCCGCCAGCCGAGGCCATAGGACGCATCGCTGTTCGCCTGGCGCAGGGCGCTGCCATAGAGCCGTTCGGTGCGGACGCGGGACTGGTGGGCAAGCTGCAACACGGGGTCCGACAGCACATCCGGGCGGCGGCCCATCATCGCCTGCATCCATTTGGCGAAATCGACGATATCGCTTTCGACGCCCGCGGCGGCGGGAACGCGCCAATAGGCTTCCTTGACCGGGCGGACCTGTGCGCCGCGGTGAGGCTTCGCCCAATCCTTGGCGCCCGTCAGCCCTTCCATCCCGTACCCCGCACTGACCATGCCGAGCGGGCGGAAAAATCGCGCTTCGACCGCATCGGGGAAAAGCGCGTTTGCCGCCTCGCCCAATATCTCGCTCGCGGCGTCGAAGGCGATGTTCTGATAGGTGTGACAGGTGCCGGGTTCGCATTGCAGCGGTGCGGCGGCAAGGCTCGCGCGCAGCAGGGCCGGGCTCTGCCCTTCCTCCAGCTTCTCGTCATAGGCGTTCTTGGTGAGGCCGGTGCGCTGGGCCAGCAAGTCGGCCAAGGTGACGCGTTCCTCGGCGCCCCCCGGCAAGCGCAGCGAGGTGCGCCAGTTGGTGATCGGCCGGTTCAGATCGACGGCGCCATCCTCGGCCAGCGCCGCCGCCAGTGCGCCAGTTGCGGTTTTGGAAACCGACGCCCAGCGGAACAGCGTATGCAGCGTTACCGGCGCTCCGGTCGACTTGTCGGCGACGCCATAGGTGCGGACGAAACGCAATTCGCCATCTTCCACCACCGCCACCGCCAGCCCGGCCATTTCGGGCCGCTGCGACAGGTCGGACAGCTGCCGGTCGAGCGCGCGATAGTCGATCCGTCCCCGCCATTCCGCGGGCGTGTCGGGCAGGTTTTGCGGGGGCTTGATGGGGATTGCTATGCTGGCAAGCGTGTGGCTGCCGCCAAAGGCGTGAAGACCAAACCAGCCGGTCAGCCCCAGTAGGGCGACCGCGATCAGAATAACAAAAACGCGCTTCATGGACTCTTATTTGGGCTGCGACCTCTTATGGACGCCGTCTTAGCCGCAACTTCCCTTGCCGTCACCCCCGGGAGCGGTTCAGGGGGCGAGATAGCGCCAGGCTTTGACCGTACCGATGGCATAGACCGTCCCGTAGACGAAGACGATCAGCGACGACCAAATCGCGAAACTGTCCGTATGCTGCGGCTTCCACAGATGGAGCGGCACGAAAATGAGCCCGCGGAGCAGATAGATGGCAGTTATCGTGATGAGGCCCGTCCGCAACAGCGGCAGGCGCGGGAACGAACCGGCTCCCGAAAAGGCATAGGCCGCCCAGATCAGCAGGACGGTGGCAATTCCCAGCGTGAGCAGCGTCGGCATCCAGTCGCCGCGCGCCGCAGCCCGCGCCATGCCTTCGCCCGCGCCGAAGAAGCGGTACCAGTCGGGTCCGCCGACGATGCAGCCGATATGAAGCAGCGCCGCCGCGACCGACAGCCACCCGCCAACGATCAGCCAGGTGCTGCCGGGATTGGCGGCGACATTATGCAATATAATGCGCCGTCGTTTTCCCGGCGACATCCTCGGCCGTCACGTCGGGGGCAAGCTCGATCAACCGGAACGGGCTGTCATGATCGTCGCGCTTGAACACTGCGAGGTCGGTGATGATCATGTCGACGACATTCTTGCCGGTCAGCGGCAGCGTGCAAGCCGGGATGAATTTCGGGCTGCCGTCCTTGGCATTATGTTCCATCACCACGATGATCTTTTTCACTCCGGCGACAAGGTCCATCGCGCCGCCCATGCCCTTGATCATCTTGCCCGGGATCATCCAGTTGGCGATGTCGCCATTCTCGGCAATCTCCATCGCGCCGAGCACGGTCAGGTCGATATGGCCGCCGCGGATCATCGCAAAACTATCCGACGAGCTGAAATAGGCCGATTGCGGCAGCTCGCTGATCGTCTGCTTGCCCGCGTTGATCAGGTCGGCATCCTCCTCGCCCTCATAGGGGAAGGGCCCGATGCCGAGCATGCCGTTTTCGGACTGGAGCGTGACCGTCATCCCCGCGGGGATATGGTTGGCGACCAAAGTCGGAATGCCGATGCCGAGGTTGACGTAATAGCCGTCCTGCAGTTCCTTCGCGGCGCGCGCCGCCATATCGTCGCGGGTCCAGGCCATTATGCACTCTCCCTTTCGCGAACCGTGCGGAATTCGATCTTCTTGTCATAGGGCGAACCGACGATCAGACGCTTCACATAGATGCCGGGCAGGTGGATCGCATCGGGATCAAGGCTGCCGACGGGGACGATTTCCTCGACCTCGGCGACGCAGATCTTCGCCGCGGTCGCCATCGGCTGGTTGAAGTTGCGCGCAGTCTTGCGGAAGATGAGGTTGCCGCTTTCGTCGGCTTTCCAGCCCTTGATGATCGCGAGGTCGGCGAAGATGCCGCGTTCGAGGATGTAATCCTGTCCATCGAAATTCTTGACTTCCTTGCCCTCTGCGACCGCGGTGCCGACGCCGGTCTTGGTATAGAAGCCCGGGATGCCCGCGCCGCCGGCGCGGCAGCGTTCGGCGAGCGTGCCCTGCGGGCAGAATTCGACCTCGAGCTCGCCTGCCAGATATTGGCGTTCGAACTCCTTGTTCTCGCCGACATAGCTGCTGATCATCTTCTTGACCTGCCGCGTGCGGAGCAGCTTTCCGAGCCCTTCGCCGTCGATCCCGGCGTTGTTGCTGGCGATGGTGAGGTCCTTGGTCCCCGCGTCGCGGATCGCGTCGATCAGCCGTTCGGGAATGCCGCAGAGGCCAAAGCCGCCAGCGCAAATCTGCATGCCGTCAAAGAGAAGGCCGTCGAGCGCGGCGGCGGCATCGGGGTAGATCTTCTTCATGTCCGCGAGGCCCTTTTCCGTTGGGCTGCCGTAACGGCAGGAGAGTGCGTTCGCGCGATAGTGGC
>CAUUIU010000086.1:0-10026 GCA_963545025.1 uncultured Sphingopyxis sp.
ACACTTCTAGCTTCGTCGGCAGCGTCAGATGTGTATAAGAGACAGCAGCAAGATCGAGGCGCAGACCGAAAATGAGCGCGCGGCCGAAAATCTGCGCAAATTCCTGCTCGCGATGTCCGACGACATCCGCGTGCTGCTCGTCAAGCTCGCCGACCGGCTTCACAATATGCGAACGCTGCATTTCATCAAAAATGCCGACAAACGCCGCCGCATCGCCAAGGAGACGATGGATATCTATGCCCCGCTGGCGGAGCGGATTGGCATGTATGAATATATGCGCGAGATGCAGATGCTCGCGTTCGGCGAGCTCGAACCCGAAGCCTATGCGACAATCACCAGCCGGCTCGCCAAGCTGACCGCGGGCGGCAAGGACAAGGTCGCCGCGATCAGCCGCGAATTCAAAGAGCTGCTCGCCAAAAACGGCATCGAGGCCGAAGTGTCGGGACGCGAAAAGCACCCCTATTCGATCTGGCGCAAGATGCAGGAACGCCACGTCAGCTTCGAACAGGTGACCGACATCATCGCCTTTCGCATCGTCACCCCGACCGATGCCGATTGCTATGCCGCGCTGGGGCTGATCCACCGCAAGTGGAAGATGGTCCCGGGGCGGTTCAAGGATTATATCTCGACCCCCAAGCGCAACGGTTACAAATCGCTGCACACGACGATCATGCATCAGCAGAATATGCGGATCGAAATCCAGATCCGCAGCCTGGGCATGCACCAGCAATCCGAATTCGGGCTCGCCGCGCACTGGGCGTACAAGCAGGGCGGCACCGCGCCCGACGGGCAGGCGGGATGGATCCGCGACCTGCTCGAAATCCTCGAACAGACGCACGATCCCGACGAATTCCTCGAGAACACGCGCATCGCGATGTATCAGGACCGCATCTTCGCTTTCACGCCGAAGGGCAGCCTGCATCAGTTGCCCAAGGGCGCGACCCCGGTCGACTTCGCCTATGCGGTGCACACAGGGCTCGGCGACCGCACCGTCGGGGCCAAGGTCAACGGCCGGCTGGTGCCGCTGCGCACCCAGCTTTCGAACGGGGACACCGTCGAAATCCTGTCGTCGGACAAGCAGACGCCGCAGCCCGCCTGGCTCGGATTCGCGGTGACGGGCAAGGCGCGCGCCGCGATCCGCCGCCATGTGCGCTCGAAGGAAAAAGTCGAACTCGCGGCGCTCGGCCGCAAAATGTACGACGAGATAGTCGCACGGTTGCCGAATAAGGTCGGCGACAAGGCGCGCGCGGCTGCGCTGACACGGCTCAAGCTGGACGACGATACGGCGCTGTATGTCGCGATTGCCAAGCAAAGGCTGACCGACAACGCCGTGCTCGAAGCGCTTGTGCCTGGCATCACGGCCGAGATGAAGTCGAAGCCCGGCAAGCTGGTGCAGGGCGCGGCAGTGTCGATCGCCGGGCTGACGCCGGGAGTCGCCTATCAGCTCGCCGACTGCTGCCACCCCGTTCCCGGCGACAGGATCGTCGGCCTATCCCGCCCCGGCGAGGGGATCGAGGTGCATGTCATCGACTGTCCCAAGCTTGCCGACGGGATCGACGCCGACTGGATCGACCTCAGATGGCAGGAGGATAGCGAGGGCGGCAATGCGCGGCTGTGCATCGTCATCCTGAACGAACCCGGCACGCTCGCCGAAATGTCGGGCATCCTTGCCGCCAATTCGGCGAATATCACCAATTTGCGCCTGTCGAACCGCGAAGGCGGTTTCCACACCTATGACGTCGTCGTCGAGGTACGCGATGTGCAGCATATGATGCGCATCCTGTCGGCGCTGCGCGCGTCGGACACGGTGGTGCAGGCCGAGCGGCTTTAATCAATTCGCGTAGAGCAGCGGCGGCCGCCAGCCGCTCTGGTCGACCTCGTCGCTGACCTTGTAGACCAGCCCCTTGCTGTTGAGGAACAGCTTCTCCATCTCCGGCCGTGTGAAGGGACGCGAGCCGAGGCGGCCGAATACCGCCATTTGCCCCCCCGTCTCGTCGACCGCGCGGTCGCGGTCGAGCCCCTTCGACAGCGCGAGCGCGGGTGACGGCGTCTTGGCCCAGGCGATCAGTTCGGGTGTCGGTTTGGGTGAAAAGCCGTAGAGACCCGGATTGTCGGGGCTGGTCAGCTGGATCACCTTGATACCGTTCCGCCCATCGGCGACGTAACCGAACAGCGAGGCGTTGGTCGACGCAACGATGACATCCTCCGCATCGGTCAGCGCGCCGCCAAAGGTCAAGCCCGGCCAGACGAGCGGTGCCGCGGGACGCGTGACATCGACGATGACGAGGCCGTCCTGCTTCGCCGCAACATACATATAGGTGCGCGCGAGATAGATTTTGCGTGCATTGGCCAAGCGGACGGTCCCCGCAGGAACCGCGACCGGCTGTGCGAGGTTGGTGACGTCGAACAGCTTCACCCCCTCGGCATCGGTCACCCAGAGATAGCGGAACTGCACCGCGCTCGCCCGGGCATCGGCCAGCGGAATCTGCGCCGCGACCTTGGGCTGGAGCGGCGTCGTCAGGTCGAGCACGACGAGCCCCGCGTCGGTGGTGATATAGGCCATGCTGCCCGCGAGCGTCACATGCCGCGCATCCGCGAGTACATTGCCTTCGTTCCAGGTCAGCGCGCGCTTCAGCTTGTTGTTGCGGAATTCGCCGTCGGCCATCGTGTCGATGTCGACGAGTACCAGCCCCTCGACGCTGTCGGTGATCACGGCGTAGCGATAGATGTCGTGCATCACCTGTTCATGATTCTCGGGGAAATTCTTCACGATATTCTCGTTGCGCGACACGCTGATCGGCTGGGTCGTCGCGATCGCCATGCAGGTCGCATTCTTCGTCTTCACCTGCGTATCGTGGCCGAGCGGCGAGAAGGGCGCACGGACGATGCGTTCGGAAAAGCCCTTGTTGCCGATCGAGGCGACGTCATAGACCCGGAAGCCGCCCTTGCCCTCCGCCACGAACATATATTCGCCGCGCTGTTGTAGGCAGTTCACGCGCCCGCTGGTGTCCTGGACGATATTGGCGAACTCCTCGAGCGCATGGGTTTCGCCCGACAGCTTTTTGTCGAACGTCTTGCCGCGTACCCAATTCTTGAGCTCGCGGCCGTTCTGCTCGACGTGCAGCTTCCAATAATCGGGATAGGCGTATTTCTGCAGATAGCTGCCGATTACCGCCTGTGGCTCGTCCCATTCGGTGACGCGCGTCGCCTGGAAACCGTCCTCCATCCCCGACCAGACGTTGAGACCGACGAAGTTCACGAAGTTGGTGCCGAGCAGGTTCAGCTGCGCCATGATCGCATTATTGTCGTCCGCCGCCGACAGGTGGCAGTCGCTGCATTGCTTGGTTTCGGAGCGGCGCACCGTGTGCGGGAAATGCGGCGCAAATGCCTGGCTCGAATAGCCCGCCGATGAGATCGGTGGCTGCTGCACATAGATGCGTTCGCGGTTGATGTTGGTGGACGACAGGATCAGCGCCGAGGTCGAGCGGACTGGCGTGATGATGCCGCGCACCTCACCGTTCGGGCCGGGCTCGCCGGGCTTGGTCAGCTGGTGCCGGCCGAGCTGGAACATTTCGTCGCGCGCCACCTGCGGGTTGTAGGTCGCGAAGTTGCGCGTCTCCTCACCCTCGAAATGGTGCATCTTCGTCTTCCAGTTCGCCTCGATCGGCAAATGGCAGCCCCCGCAACTCGTCGTCCATGAGAGGTGACAGGTGAAGCAGGTCATCTTGTCGTCGCCGTGCGCGCGCTCCTCCTTCGCGATGCCGGGTCCCCATTCATATTTGCCGTCCTCGGCACCGCTGCGCGCCATCAGCTTGGCGCGCGCCGCCTTGGCGTTGAAATGCGGGCCGGGCGTCACCGCCTGCTTGACCAGGCTGACCTGCCATTCGAGCTTCGGATCGACGATCGAGCGCTGGATCAGCCCCGTGACCTCGCCATCGTCATTATACTGGAATTCGAAACGGCGGCGGCCGTCGGGATTGCGCAGCAGCGCGAGGTTGGTGCCCTGGGGCCGGGCGGCGACGTTCGAGGTCAAGAGGTTGGGCAGCGCGTCGGCGGTGCCGTGGCAATCCTTGCAGCTGATCTCGACCGCATTCGCGACCTCGCCCTGGAGATAGCCGTTGCCGTGGCTGTCCTGCGCGAAGTGGCAGTCGGCGCATTGCAGCCCCTTTTCGGCGTGAATGTCCATCATATGGACCGCCTTGCCGGGATTGAGGCCGGGCGGCACGAACTTGCCCTCGCGCCCGTCGGGGGTCGCGGTCGACAGGCACAGCGCGCGTTCCTTGGCGTCGGTATAATGGCTGCAGCTCTTGCGCCACTTCTCCGTATCCCTGGGATCGATGATGTTGGCAGCGTCGGTGCCATAGGTCGCCATATTGCCGTCGGCGGTCAGCAGATTGCCGCTCCGGTCGCGCTTGAAGATGCCGCGAAAGTTCCAGCCATGGCCGTGATAGTCGGCGAACTGGGTGTCCTTGTTGCTGTCGTTGACGTCATAGACGTCGCGCAGGAATTCGACGTCGGCCCATAGTCCGCGCGTCGCCGCGGCCTCGGGATTGCGTTCGAGCACGGCATGCGCCTCGGCGGCGGTCGGATAGCGCTGCTGCTTGTATTTTTTCTGATAGTCCGCGTCGCTCATTCCCGGCGGGCGCGGCGCAGTGTTGTCCGGCCCCGGCCACATCTGCGGCGCGTCCGATTCATAATCCCACATCGTGTAGCCGAGGTAGGAGTTCAGGAAGATGTTCGGCTGGTGCATGTGGCAGGTCATGCACTGCGCGGTCGGGATCGCGCGGGTGAAGGCGTGGCTGATCGGATGGCCCGATTCGCGGCGCTGTTTCTTCGGCTGCTGCTGCGGACCCGCCGCGGCTTCGGCGGGGTCGATCAGCGACCCGTGACCACCGCCGCTGCCATGGCCGTCGTTCGGCGCCATATGCTCTGGCTCCGAATGGCCGCCGCCGCCATGCGCGCCGCCCTTTTCCAGATAGCCGCCCTCGGGCTTCTTCTCGCCGCCATGTCCGTCGCCATGGCCATCGGCCGACCAATATTTGTCGCGGATCGTCGGATCGACGGTATCGGTCTCACCGTCGCGGCCGAACTGGGCATAGGTCAGGCTGTGCCGCGGTTCGCGGTCGTTGGCGTAGATCACATGGCAGCCGGCGCAGCCCGAGTGGCGATAATCGCCGGGCTGGTCGTTGGTGCCCATGAACCACATCAGCGGATCGTTGAGGCGCGTCTTGTGGATGTTGAGCACAGGGATCGCGACGCGCAGCCCGGTGCCGGGGCCGCGGTTCGATTGCTTGAGGTCGGGGCGCCCTGGTTCCTCGAGCCGCTGGATGCTGCCCGTCGGGTTGGGCAGGCCGATTTCGGGGAATTGGGTGTTGATGTTGCGCCCGCCGCGCTCGAACACGCGGAAGACGTCGCCGGGCGGGATCACGCTCCAGCGCGGCAGCGGATACATTTTGGCGAGCGCGCCGCGCTTCTTTTCCGCATCGGTCAATATCTTGTCGAAACCGAAGCTCGGCTTGCACGCCTCGGCATATTCTTGCCTAGTCAGCCGCGACGAGGGCGAGAGGATGCAGGCGGGCTCGCCAGTGCGCGTATAGGCCTCGCCGAACACATAATTTTTATAGGGGACGATGCCGTTGTTGTAAGCGGCCCCGCCCCACAGCATCGCCGAGGTCGACATCAGCGAACGTTCGGTCGCCTCGATCACTTCGAGGTGACACGAGCCGCACGCCTCGCGCGCGACGCGATAGTCGCTGGGATTGACGAAGCGGATGAATTCGGGGGCTTCCTTGTTGAGCAAGGTATAGCTGCGCTGCGGGTTCGCCGAGCTGTTGTGCCACGCGCCGGGCAGCGTCGGCTGCGGATGCGCGAGCTTCATCGCGGCGATATTATAGGGGCTCTTGTAGCCGAGTTCGGGTTTGCCGAAGGCCGCAGGCGATACGGAATCGCCGCCGTGGCAGTCCGTGCAGCCGAGCTTGACCGCGGGGGTCTTGTGCATCGACGGCTGGTCGGTGCGCGTGTGGCAGCTGTAGCAACCGGTCGACTTGGCCGCGACGTCCGCGTCGCTCTGCTCCTTGGGTGCGGGCGGGGTGAAACGATATTCGATCTTGAGCGGCTTTTCCTCTTCGGCGGCGCGCGTGACGCTGACGCCCAGGCTGACACTCATCAGCAGGAAGGCGAGAAGGGCGAGGAGTTTGCGCGTCATCATGGCCTAGAAACTCAGGATCACATTGGCGAGAATCGAGACATAGGCCTTGTCGCCCTGCTTGTTGTCGAACAGGTCCTTGAACCCCTTGCCCGGCAGCAGCACCGCTGCGCTGAGGCGGCCGACGATATTCTGCGTCGCCTTGGGCCGGACGATCGCGGCGACCGACAGGTCGAAGCCGATATCCTTGGGGATCGACCCTTCCATGCGCAGCGCCTGCAGCGACGAGGTATTCTCGAACCAGAGATGGTTGGCGTTGACGCTGACGCGCGTCTGCGGCGACAGGTCGAAATCGGCGCCGGCGCCGATGAAGACCGTGCCGGGATTGTTGAAATTCGACTGCCCCTCCTCCTTCGACGAGCGGAGCGAGTTGAGGATGCCGTTGCGGCCGCTGATCGCGATGACGCGCCCGCCGCCGGCGAAGGGGATCGTCTGGCGGATCCAGTAGCTGGTGTCGGCTCCGCCGAAGATCGGATTTTCGAAGATCGCGTCGAAACCGCCCTCGGTCTTGTTATAGGGATCGCCGTCGCCGGTCGCGTAGAGCCCCGAGAGGCGGAAGCGCATCCAGTCATGGTCATAGCTGAGCTCGACCGCGCCGAACCCCGCGCGAATCTTGGCGGGTTTGCTGGTGAAAAAGCTGTTCCGGTCCTCGCCGATCGCGGCATAGAAGCTTGCGGTCAGGTTGATCCGCCCGATCCGGCCGTCGGCGCTGTAGCCCAGATAGGCGACGTCATATTCGCGCCCGCGCAGGTCGCCGAGCAGCGCCGGCCGCACCGGAAAGCCATTGTGGTCGATCTGGACGTCGGTCTTTTCGCGGTTGAGATTATAGGTCGCGCTGACCTGGCTCGTCAGCCCGACGACGGGAAAATCCTGCCGGTAGAGATTGGCGGTAAAGACGAAATCGTCGCGCGGCGTCTGGGTGATGTCGTTGAGGCCCGAATTGGTGTCCTTTTCGAGCCGCCAGAAGATGGCGAAATTATATTGAAAGCGGTTGTTGTCGTTGTTGCCGAACAGGCGGATGCCGAGCTGGCTGTCGTTGAACAGGAAACCGCGAAAATCGCTCTGGAACGGCTGGATGCCAACGCGGAGCGAATAGAAATCATAGCGATCCGACGTGTTGCCGAGATGCTTGTCGACGAACAGCTCCTGTACGCCGAGGAAGCTGTCGTAGCGATGGCTCGCCTTCGACGGGCGCACGTCGAGGACGCGCCGTTCGGGCACGTCGACATAATTGGCCTGATACGCGAGCGTCAGCCGATATTCAATGTCGGGCGGCTTGAAAGCGGTCGAGCCCTTGATCAGCGCGGCGCCCGCGATGAAGGTCTGCGCGAGCACGAAGCTGCGGTTCTTGCCGAACACGTCGAGGCTGCCCGGCCGTTCGGTCGTCTGGACGCCGTTGGGGATCGGAAAAGTGCGCGGTTCGAAGACGGTGTCAGACACAGCATTGGCGACGAAGAACCAGTCGTCGCCCTTGATCGGCAACCACGGCACCTTGGCCCGGTCGATCGCGCGGTCGCCCTTCAGCACATTCTGGTGATAGGGATCGAACCAGCGTTCCTTGACCACGCCGAGCGTCTCGATCAGGCGCCAGCGGTCGGGGACCGGCAACTGGTCCTCCATTCCCGGAAAGGCCTGCGGCGGCGGCGGGCGCAGCGCGCCTTCATTGTCCTGCGTCAGCTGGTCGGGCAGGTCGGGGGTATAGCCGGGACGGCGGCGGCCCTCGATGATCTGGGTGACGAGATCGTCGCCCATCATTTCCTGCCAGTCGACTGGCGGAGGCGGCGGGAGCAGTTCGTCGGCCGGCTGCTGCTGCGCGGCGGCTTGATCGTCGGTCGCCGGCGGATCGTCGGCGGGCGGCGGCGGCGGCGGCACATCGGCCCCGGGCGCACCCTGCGCCGCGAGGCTTGCGATGATCGGCCAGAGGCTGCTTCCCACGACGCTCATCGGCTATAATCCGTCGCAGACATTTTGCTGCGCCGTGTCGAGGAAAGGCGCGAACGGGCAGCTGATATAGCGCAGGCGCACCCCGGCACCGACATTGACCACGACATTGTCCGAGCGGACCGGTTTGGGCGCGTTGCCGATGCCGCCGACGCGTGCGCCGCCGTTATGCGCGCCGAGGAAGCCGATCATGTCGTCCTGATCGATGCCGTCGCCCGACACGCCGATCGCGCCGACGAGTGTGCCGCCGCGATAGATGGGGACCGAACCCGGAAAGATCTGGATGCCGTTCTGGAGCCGGTTCTGCCCCGGCTGGACGTCGGGCAAGGTCGTGCAGCGCGCCGGCGTGTCGGTCGGGCTCGCGCCCGAGACGAACCCCAGATGCGCGCCGAGATTGCCGATGATCAGCGCCGACTGCAATCCCGTCGAGAAGGGATTGAACTGGGCGATCGGGCGCGACAGCGGGCCCTGCGGACGCCCGACCTCGCCGTCGGGGAAATACGGGCGCGCGAGGTTGCCAACCGCGCGGTCGGCATAGGCAACATTGCCGGTGAGCGAGGCGGGATCGTTCAGGAAGGTCCGCATTGCGGGAACAAAACCACGGACGTCGGCGCTGGCATTGGCGGCGAGTTCGGCGCCCGCCTGCGGCAGCGAGAAGAAGGCCGCCGTGCGCGCCTTTTGCAAGCTGACGTCGGTGCCGAAGATCGGCGCGTCGGGCGAGCGGACGATGCCGAGGACCGAGCCATGGGTATCGACGAGGCTGATCGTCACCTGGGCGCGGCTGTCGAGCGGGCGGCGGATTTGCGCGCGCGCGCGGCTCATGGTCGCGAAGGCCTCTTCCAGCACCGCGCGCGTTTCGGCGGCGGTCAGCGGCGTCGCGACCGTCGCGCCGTCGGTGCCGGCGCGGATCGGATAACGATTGGTGCCGCTGCCGTTGGTGAGAATGAAGGCGTCGCGGTTCGAAAATTCGGCGGCAGTCGAGGCGCGGATACCCGATGCCTCGCTGCCATAAGCGATCCCCGCCGTCACTGCGGCATTGGCGTAGCCGATCACCGCGACGAGATTGCCCGCGGTGCCGTTGAGCGTGGCGAAGCTTGCCCCGCCAGCCGTCATCACCCCGGCGAAGGTCGCGTCGGAAAAGCGCAGGCTGGTCCCGTCGACGGTGATCCGGTCGGCGGTGATCGTGCTCGGTGCCTCGAACCCGCGCGTGCCGGCGAGCGCGATAAATTCCTCGGGATCGTTGTCGATGTTCAGGATATTGCCATCGCTGCCATAGACGCCGTCGCCCATCACCCCGATGCCGCCGACGAGCACGCCATTCTTGTAGAGCGGCAGGCCGCCCGGATCGGCGGCAAGGCCGAGCGGCGATCGTTTGGGGCCGATCAGTGCGGCCGCCCCCGCGGCGCCGAAGCGCGCCGACAGGTCGCTGCACGGCAACTGGCTGAACTGCACGCCGAACAAGGGCCCGCTTTCGAGCCCGACAGTGGTCGGCGCCGGCGGGAAATGTTCCTGCACGATCTGGCTTGCGGTGCGGGTCGAGAAGGCATTGCCGCCGCTCGAAAGATAGGCACCGGTGACGGCCTTTGCGATCGCGCCACCCTCGGCCGGGAAGGTAACATTCTGCGCGTCGATGCTGATGCCATTGGGCGCCGGCGCGGTTGTCGCGGTCGCAGCCGCGCCGTTCATGCGAAAGACGCCGAGCACATTGCCGACGCGGTCGGTCACCGCGATCACCGACGGCAGTCCGCGCGCCTGGGCCTCGGCGATCGCGTTGGCGAGGATATTCTGCACCTCGGTGACGCTCAGCGCCTCGGCGGCGGGGGGCGTATAGAGGCTGTCTCTTATACACATCTCCGAGCCCACGAGACACTGAGCGATCT
>CAUUIU010000087.1:0-10010 GCA_963545025.1 uncultured Sphingopyxis sp.
AGATCGCTCAGTGTCTCGTGGGCTCGGAGATGTGTATAAGAGACAGGCTTCAGCGGGCGCTGCTTCAGCGGGCGGTGCTGCGGGTATCGGTGCTGAGGCCGCCGCTGCCGGCTCGGGCGTGGTGAGCGGGGGCGTGACGCTGAGGATAAGCCCGGCAAGCGCCGCCGACATCAGGTTCGACAGGCTGCCCGCGAGCAGCGCCTTCAGCCCCAGCCGCGCGATCTGCGGGCGCTGATTGGGGGCAAGACCGCCGGTGACCGCCATCTGGATTGCGATCGAACTGAAATTGGCGAAACCGCAGAGCGCAAAGGTGCCGATGGCGATCGCGGTCGGCGACAGCGCTCCTGCCTTTTGCATGTTGCCGAGGTCGATGAAGGCGACGAATTCGTTGAGCACCACCTTGGTGCCGAACAGCGCGCCCGCGCTGCCCGATTCGGACCATGGCACGCCCATCAGCCACATCACCGGGCGGAAGATCTGTCCGATGATCGACTGGAACGACCAACCTTCGTAACCCAGCCAGCCGCCCAGCCCGGCGAGCAGGCCGTTGGCGAGCGCAACGAGTGCGACGAAGGCCAGCACCATCGCGCCGACGGCGACCGCGAGCCGGACGCCGGTCTGTGCGCCCTGCGCGGCAGCCATGATGATATTGGCGGGTCGCTCCTCGTCATGGCTCGCCTCGGGCATGATGACGGGTTCGATGCCGAGATCCTTGGGGTCGTCGGGCATCATGATCTTGGCCATCAGGATTCCGCCCGGCGCCGACATGAAGCTCGCGGCAAGCAGATAGGGCAGCAGGTGCGCGCCGATCATGCCGGCATAGGCGCCGAGGATGGTGCCCGCGACGCCCGCCATGCCAACGGTCATCACGGTGAACAGCTGGGCGGGTGTGAGGCCTGCGAGATAGGGGCGGATCACCAGCGGGCTTTCAGACTGGCCGACAAAGATGTTCGCCGCCGCGCCCAGGCTTTCGACCTTGGTGATGCCGGTGACTTTCTGGATCGCGCCGCCGACCCAGCGGATGATGAGCTGCATGACGCCCAGATAATAGAGCACGGAAATCAGCGAAGCGAAGAAGACGATCACAGGCAGCGCGCCGATCGCGAACACCGCCTTGCCATAGGGCGGCTGGGTCAGCACTTCGCCGAACAGGAATTTCGTTCCCTCGTCGGCATAGCTCAGCAGATTCGAGACGCCGGCCGACATCGCCTGGATCACCCGGCGCCCCCACGGCGTGCCGAGCACGAGCAGCGCAAACCCGGCCTGCAGCAGGAAGGCGGGAATGACGATGCGAAGGCGAATCCACCGGCGGTTCGACGAAAAAAGCACGGCGATCGCAAGCAATGCGACGATACCGAGCAGACCGATCAGGCGTTCCATAGTGTAGTTGCGTCCCCCGCGAGTTTAATGTGCCTGTCTAGCGGGCTTTGACGGCGGGGCAAGAGGCGCGCGGCGAGACGCGTTTCTCGGACTTTCCAGCACTCGCAAAACCGACTATCGGGCGGCATGAACCATTCCTCTTCGCGCGCCATCGCTCCGTCCATTTTGCTGTTTGCCATTCTTTATGGTGGCATGGTTCCGCTGGGGGGCTTTCTGGGCGCCAAGCAGGTTGCGCTGGGGCCGCTGGCGGTAGAGGCGGGCATTTTCCCGTTCCTGATGCTGATCGCAATATCGAGCGGCATCGCCGAACTCCATGGCCGCGTGGTCGCCGACCGGCTCGTTCGGCTAGGCTTCATCCCGCTCATTCTCGCGATCATCCTGACGGTCTTCGTTCTAACCCTGCCCACTGATCCCGGGATGTACGAACCGGCCAAGGAAGCTTTCCCGATCATCGTCGGGCAAAGCTGGCGCATGATGGCGGCGGGCATATTGGCCTATGGCGTGTCGGTCAGCCTGAACGTCTGGCTCTTCTCGCGAATGACGGCGAACAACGGCCGGCTGCTTCCAGTGCGCGGTTTTGTCGCGGCGGCCTTGAGTCAGATCGTCGATACGCTGATTTTCATCACTGTCAGCTTTTATGGTGTTCGCCCCATTGCCGACCTGATGCTGGGCCAAATGATCGCCAAAGTCGTGCTGTCGGCCATCATGGTGCCGTTGGTGGTGATGGCGGTCGTCGCGATCGGCCGAAAGGTCGATGCTGCCGCCGAGCAGCCTGCGGAATGATGGCGATGACCGATCCGTCGAAAATGCCCGACCTGCTCGCCAAGGCCGAAACGCTCGTCGAGGCGCTGCCCTATCTGCAGCGTTATGCTGGCCAGACCTTCGTGATCAAATATGGCGGCCACGCAATGGGCGACCCCGAGGCGCAACGCGACTTCGCCGAGGATGTCGTGCTGTTGAAAGCGGTCGGCATCAACCCGGTAGTCGTCCATGGCGGCGGACCGCAGATCGGCGCGATGCTGAAACAACTCGGCATCGAATCGACCTTCGTCGGCGGCCTTCGCGTCACCGATGCCGCGACCGCCGAGGTGGCCGAGATGGTTCTTGCAGGCAAGATCAACAAGGAAATCGTCAGCTGGATCGCCGGGCTTGGCGGCCGCGCGGTCGGCATTTCGGGGAAGGACGCCAATCTGGTTCTCGCCGAAAAGGTCGCGCGGACCGAGCCCGATCCCAATTCGGGGATCGAGCGTCATGTAGATTTGGGCTTTGTCGGCGAACCGGTCGCGGTCGATCCGACGATTCTGACCAATTTGACCAAAGACAACTTCATCCCCGTCGTCGCGCCGGTCGCGCTCGGTGCGGACGGTGCGACCTACAATATCAATGCCGACACGATGGCCGGCGCGATCGCCGGGGCGCTCGGGGCCAAGCGCTTCTTCCTGCTCACCGATGTCGCCGGCGTGCTCGACAAATCTGGCGCGCTGCTCACCGATCTCGATCGGAACGCGATCGAGGCGCTGAAGGCCGATGCGACGATCACCGGCGGCATGATTCCCAAGGTCGAGACCTGCGTTGCGGCGGTCGATGCGGGGGTCGAGGCCGCGGTCATCCTCGACGGGCGGATTCCCCATGCGATGCTGCTCGAAATTTTCACCGCAAGGGGTGCGGGCACGCTTATTCACCGCTAAGAGTAGCGCCATCGACCTTTCGGCCGGAGACCTTCCTTGTATTTCATGCTTCTCGATATTCTGGCGATCCTGCTCAACATCCTGTGGTGGATCATCATCGTTCAGGCCGTGATGTCGTGGCTGATCGCGTTCAACGTGATCAACACCCACAGCGATTTCGTCCGCCAGCTCTGGCTGGTGCTCGAGCGCATCACCGAGCCACTTTACGCACCCTTCCGCCGCATCATGCCCGATTTCGGCGGCATCGACCTTACGCCGATGGTCGTGCTGATCCTGTTGATCATCATTCGCGGGCCGGTGATGAGCTATCTCTATTCGCTCGGCGTCAGCGCCGGACTGGCCTGATCCGATGATCGCGGAGCTCGCAGGCAACGCCCATGTGATCGACGGCAAGGCGTTCGCGGCTGCACTGCGCGGTCGCATCGCCGAGGCTGTTCCGGCGTTCGAAGCCGCGGCCGGCCGCGCTCCGGGCCTCGCGGTCGTGCTCGTCGGCGACGATCCGGCAAGCGCGGTCTATGTCGGGTCGAAGGGCAAGGCGACGATCGCCGCCGGCATGGCGAGCTTCGAGCATCGCCTGCCCGCCACCGCGACGCAGGATGAGGTCGAGGCGCTGCTGGCGGCGCTCAACGCCGACGCGGCGGTCGACGGCATCCTGTTGCAACTGCCGCTTCCCGGCCACCTCGACGAACAGCGCGCGGTGGCGACAATTGACCCTGACAAGGATGTCGACGGACTGACCCCGGTCAGCGCCGGGCGCCTCGCGCTCGGCATCCCCGGCATGGTGCCGTGCACCCCCTTTGGTTGCCTGCTCTTGCTCCAAGACCGCCTCGGCGACCTGTCGGGCAAGGACGCGGTCGTCGTCGGCCGCTCGATTCTCGTCGGCAAGCCGATGGCCCAATTGCTGCTCGGCGCCAACTGCACGGTTACCATGGCGCACAGCCGGACCCGCGACCTGCCCGATATCGTCCGCCGTGCCGACATAGTCGTCGCCGCGGTCGGCCGCGCCGAAATGGTAAAGGCCGACTGGATCAAACCCGGCGCGGTCGTCATCGACGTCGGCATCAACCGCCTCGCGCCCGAACCGGGCGCAGCGAAAGGCCGCTTGGTCGGCGATGTCGACTATGCGGGCGTCGCGGCGGTCGCCGATGCGATCACCCCGGTGCCGGGCGGCGTCGGGCCGATGACGATCGCTTGCCTGCTGCGCAACACGCTCGTCGCCGCGCACCGCCGTGCCGGCCTCGCCGATCCGGAAGGTTTCTGATGCGCGCACTCTTCGCCGCCGTCCTTGCCCTGCCGCTGCTTGGTGGGTGCGCAAGCGATCCCGACGATATCCGCAACCGCCCCCTCGGCCCGAATCCCAGCGCTTTCATCGCGGCTGAGATCGGCTTTGCCCGGCTGGCGCAGGAAAAGGGGCAGTGGACGGCGTTTCGTGAAACCTCGGCGCCTGATGCGGTGATGTTCGTGCCCGAGCGGGTGAAGGCACGCGACTGGTTGAAGACGCAGAAGGATCCCGCCGAAGCGGTGAAATGGCAGCCGCACGCGGTCTATGTCAGCTGCGACGGCAATGCCGGCGCGACGACCGGCGCGTGGCAGAAGGGGCCGGCGAACGGCTATTTCAGCACGGTCTGGCTGCGCGATCCGCGGAGCGGCAGGATCAACTGGATTCTCGACCATGGCGACGAACTCGCCGCTCAACGCGAAGCGCCGGAATTCATCGCCTCGAAACAGGCGGCCTGCGGATCGCGTCCGGCGGTGCCGATCGAGGCGGGCGGCGAGGGTGAGGATATGGCGGTCGGCCTGTCGCCCGATCAGACGCTGAGCTGGACCTCGACGGTACGTACCGACAAATCGCGCCGCCTGACGATCCGTCTGTGGGACGGAAAGACCATGGCGACAGTCATCGACGATCAGGTGGCGGTGCCCAAACAGCCATGATCGATCTGTTCATCTCGGCCTTCGTCACTTTGTTCGTCGTTATCGACCCTCCCGGCTGCGCGCCGATTTACGCCAGCCTGACGACGGGGGCGAGCGCGCAGCAGCGCCGGTCGATGGCGATCCGCGCCACGGTGATCGCAGGCTGCATTCTCGTCTTTTTCGCGATGTTCGGCGAAGCTTTGCTGAGCTTCCTGCACATTGACCTCGACAGTTTCCGCATCGCGGGCGGGATCATGCTGTTCATCATCGCGATCGACATGGTGTTCGAAAAGCGCACCGAGCGGCGCGAACAACGCGCCGAAAAGGTCAAGGCGACGCCCGAGGTCGAGGATGTCTCCGTGTTCCCGATGGCGATGCCGATGCTCGCCGGGCCGGGCTCGATCGCGTCGGTGATGCTGCTCGTGTCGCAGAACAACGGGCTCGACCGCGCGGTGGTAATTTTCGGTGCGCTGCTGCTCGTGCTGTTGCTGACGCTTGCCGCGTTGCTGGCGGCGGGACCGTTGATGCGGCTGATCGGGCACAAGGGCGAAGCGGTGATCACCCGCCTGCTCGGCGTGCTGCTCGCCGCGCTCGCGGCGCAGTTCGTGATCGACGGACTGAAGGCGAGCTTTCCTTCGCTGTCATAGAAAAGGGCGCCGCTCCGGAAGCGACGCCCTTTGCTCTTTTATGTGCTGACGGGATTCAGCCGGCCGCGTTTACGTCGGCCTGCGTCACCGGCGCGATACGGATTTCGACGCGGCGGTTGCACTGATAATCGGCTTCGCCGCGTTCGGGCGAGCATTTCAGCTGCGTTTCGCCATAACCGCGCGTCGCGACGCGCGCGCGGTTGACGCCGCGGCCCGCCAGATAGTCGGCGACCGACGAGGCGCGGCGTTCGGACAGGCCCTGGTTATAGGTGTCGCTGCCGGTCGAATCGGTGTGGCCATAGACGTCGATATAGGTGCTCGGATATTCGGCGAGCGTCGACGATACGCTGTCGAGTGCGCTGCGGAACTGCGATTTCACCAGCGCGCTGTTGTAATCGAAGGTCACATCGCCGGGCATGTTGAGCACCAGCTGGTCGCCCTGGCGTTCGACGTCGATGCCGGTGCCCGCAGTGCGTTCGCGCAGTTTCTTTTCCTGCTGGTCCATATAATAGCCGACGCCCGCGCCCGCGACGGCGCCGATGCCGGCGCCGACGATTTCTTCGGTGCGGCTGTTCTTGCCGCCGATAAGGTCGCCGAGCAGATAGCCGCCGAGCGCGCCGCCAATGCCACCGATCGCGGCATTGGAGATCCGTTTCTTCCCCGTTTCGGGGTCGGTCACGCAGCCCGTCAGCGCTATCGCGCCGATGCTGCTGATGATGGTGAGCTTGATCATCCTGGTATTCATCTTGTCGCTCCCTTTATGCGGCGGATGCCTTTGGTCCTGCGCATCGCGCCGTCCATGCCGATAACATATGACCGCCCATCTGGTTCCAGAATCCCGCTGAACGCCGGCTGAGTCCGACGTTCAGGCGCGCGCCATTGTGCATCGCGGCGTCTTTCGCCTATAGGGCGATGATGACCGAACGATGCAGGGGCAAGGCGCCGGAGCGCCCGCGACCACAGCCATGACCCCCTTTCCCTGGTTCGACGTTGCGATCATCGCCGTCCTCATCCTATTGAACGGGGTGTTCGCACTCTCAGAGCTTGCCATCGTGTCTGCGCGCGGTCCCCGTTTGCAGGCAGCCGAAAAGCGCGGCAGCCGCGGCGCCAAGATCGCGCGTCAGCTTGCAGCCGATCCGGGGCGCTTTCTGTCGACGGTGCAGGTCGGCATCACGCTGATCGGCATCCTCGCGGGCGCCTATTCGGGTGCGAGCCTTGGCGGGCCAGTTGCAGAGCGGCTGCAGGCATGGTTCGGACTCGACGACGAAAGCGCTCTGACCGCCGGCTTTGCCGTGGTCATTGCCGTGACGACCTATTTCTCGCTGATCGCGGGCGAGCTGGTACCGAAGCAGTTTGCGCTGCGCGCGCCCGAACCAATCGCCATTTTCATGGCGTTGCCGATGCTGTGGCTGTCGAAAATCGGCGCACCGCTCGTCTGGCTTCTTAACGCCAGTTCGGCGCTCGTTTTCCGCATTTTGGGACTCAACCGCGAATCCGAGGACCGGGTGACTGCCGAGGAGCTTCACCTGATCGTCGCCGAGGCGTCGAAGTCGGGGGTAATCGAGGAGAGCGAGCGCGCGATTATCTCGGGCGTCGTGCGGCTTGCCGACCGTCCGGTGCGCGAGGTGATGACACCGCGTATCGACGTCGACTGGATCGATATCGCATCGGATGCCGATGCAGTGCGCGCGATGTTGCTCGATACGCCGCATACGCGAATCCCGGTCGCGCGCGGATCGGTGGACGATATTGTCGGCGTCGTGCAGGCACGCGATATCGCGGGCGCACTGTTCCGCGGCGAAGCGCTTGACCTCGAGACTTTGATGCGCAGCGCCAAGGTCATCCACGACCAGATCGACGCGATGGACGCACTCGAAAACCTGCGCGTCGCTGATGTGCCGATGCTGCTCGTCCATGATGAATATGGGCATTTCGAAGGTCTGGTGACCCCCGCCGACCTACTTTCCGCGATCGCCGGCGAGTTCGCTTCGGACCAGGATATCGGCAGCGAGCCTTTCGTCGTCGAGCGCGACGACGGTAGCTTGTTGATCGCGGGATCGATGCCCGCCGACCAGATGGCCGAACGGCTGGGAATCGAACTTGGCGAAGACCGCGACTATGCAACCGCGGCGGGTCATGCGCTTGCGATCCTGAAGCACCTGCCCAAGGAGGGCGAGAAATTCTCCGACAAGGGCTGGCGCTTCGAAATCGTCGATATGGACGGCCGCAAGATCGACAAGCTGCTTGTGACCCAGATTCGCAAACCGAAGGATGAGGCGGAAGGCGACTAGAGTTCGCCGCCGAGCGCTCCATATTTCGCTTCAAACCCGGCCTTGTCGCCGCGCGCCAAATAACCCGCCTGGTCGACGATATTGTCGCGAACGATGCGGCCCTGGAAAGCCCCGAGCTGCGGGTCAATCCGCGCTATATCGGCTTCGGTCCAGTCGGCGATCTGTTGGAAGCTGGTGATACCCAATCCGTTGAATAGTACGACGAGCTTGGGCCCAACGCCTTTCAGCAATTGTAGATTGTCGGCCGTTGCCGCTGCGGGTTCGACGACCGGTTCGGGCGCGGGCGGCGGAACGGTGGGTTCTTCCGGGAGCGCCGCAACCGGCTCGGGTTCCGGCATGGGGGTGGGTTCCGGGGCTGGCCCGGGTTCCGCCGCTGCGGGCGTTTGCGCGACCGGTTCTGGTGGAACGGTCGGTTCTTCGGGGATATCGACTGTCGGCGCGACGGGCTCAGGCGCCGGAGGTGTTTTTACGACTGGTTCGGGCGCGGGCGGAGGGGGCGGCGTCGGCGCGGGTTCCAGCGGTTTGAAGCGCGCAGGTTCGGCAGCGATGATGTCGGGCTTTGCGGGTTCGAGCGGCTTTCGCGGCTCAGCCGGCGCGGCGACCGGCGGTTCGATCGCTTCGGGCTTCTTGCGACCGAATAGCCACCACAGCAGCACGACCGCGGCGACGATGCCGACGACCACGATCACCAGATTTTCCTGAAGCCACGCCATGCTACTCTCCCTGCTCTATCGCCAGCCTATGCGGCGCGTCCGGCCACGTCCAGCCATGCTCATTCCGCCTCGCGCGCGACCTCGCGCCATCCGATATCGCGGCGGCAAAATCCGGTCGGAAAATCGAGCTTGTCGACCGCGGCATAGGCGCGCGCTTGGGCCTCGGTGACGGTGCGGCCGGTCGCGGTGAC
The DNA here is from genome assembly GCA_963545025.1 of uncultured Sphingopyxis sp. Lineage (GTDB taxonomy): Bacteria > Pseudomonadota > Alphaproteobacteria > Sphingomonadales > Sphingomonadaceae > Sphingopyxis. The sequence continues at coordinate 8,825 of CAUUIU010000087.1, forward strand.
ATTGAGCACGCGCCCGCCCGCAGCGACGATCCCGTCGTCGCTGCGGGCGGTGCCTGCATGGAACACGCGCGCACCGCCTGCTTCGGCGTTGGCAATGCCATGGATCGCGCCGCCCTTTTCGGGGGTCGCGGGATAGCCGTTGGCGGCCATCACCACCGTCAGCGCATAGTCGCTGGCAAAGGCGGGCGGCGTGGCGTCCGCCAGTCGGCCGGTCGATGCGGCGTGAAGCAGCGCGGCGAGGTCGCCCGCATGGCGCATCATCAGCACCTGGCATTCGGGGTCGCCGAAGCGCGCGTTATACTCGATCAGCTTCGGTCCGGTATCGGTGAGCATCAGCCCGGCGAAAAGTACCCCGATATAGGGCGTACTCTCGGCGGCAAGCGTCGCCACGGTCGGACGGATGATGCGGTCCATCACCGCCGCTTCGAGGTCGGGCGTCAGCACGGGAGCGGGGCTGTAGGCGCCCATGCCGCCGGTGTTCGGGCCGGTGTCGCCATCGCCGACGCGCTTGTGGTCCTGCGCGCTGCCGAAGGCCATCACGTTAATGCCGTCGGAAAGCGCGAAGAAGCTCGCTTCCTCACCGGTCATAAATTCCTCGATCACCAGCTCGGCGCCGGCACCGCCGAAGGCGCCGTCGAACATGTCGTGGACTGCTGCTTCGGCATCGTCGCGCGTTTCGGCAATGATCACGCCCTTGCCCGCGGCGAGGCCATCGGCCTTGATCACGACGGGGATCGAAAAGCCGTCGAGCAAGGCCAATGCTTCATCGAGGCTGGTGCAGCGCACATAGGCGGCGGTCGGGATGCCGGCACGCGCGCACAGGTCCTTCGTGAAGCCCTTCGACCCTTCGAGCCGCGCGGCGGCCGCGCTGGGCCCGAACACTGCGACATCCATCGCGCGGAGGCGGTCGGCAAGCCCCGCGACGAGCGGTGCCTCGGGCCCAACGACGACGAAATCGATGCTTTGCGACCGGCAAAAGTCGGTCAGGCCGTCCAGATCGTCGGCGGCGATGCCGACACATTCGGCGTAAGTCTCGATCCCCGGGTTGCCCGGCGCGGCATAGAGCTTGGCGCAGCTTGGCGATTGTGCCAACTGCCAGCTGAGCGCATGTTCGCGGCCCCCCGAGCCCACCAGCAGGACTGTCTCTTATACACATCTGACGCTGCCGACGAAGCTAGAAGTGTAG
>CAUUIU010000088.1:0-10008 GCA_963545025.1 uncultured Sphingopyxis sp.
ACGACGCGACGCAATATGTAACCGAACGGGTTAATTTGCCGTCGCGCGACGGCAAGACGATGATCCCGACCTCGCTCGTCTATAAAAAGGGCACCAGACTCGACGGCAGCGCGCCGATGCATCTCTATGCCTATGGCTCCTACGGCTACCGCGTGCCGCCGGGATTCTCGACGACGCGTTTGAGTCTTGTCGACCGCGGGATGATCTATGCGATCGCGCATGTCCGCGGCGGCGACGATATGGGGCGCGCCTGGTATCTCGCGGGCAAGACGACCGAGCGCAAGAATAGTTTCAACGATTTCATCGACGTCGCGAAAGGCCTGATCGCGAAGAAATATACCAGCGCGGGCAAGATCTCGGTCGAAGGCCGCTCGGCGGGCGGGCAGGTGATGGGGGTGATCTATAACGAAGCGCCCGAGCTGTGGGGGGCGGTGCTCGCGGGGGTCCCTTTTGTCGATGTCATCAACACGATGGTCGATGAGACACTGCCGCTGACCCCGGGCGAATGGCCCGAATGGGGCAATCCGATCACCGACAAGGCGGCGTTCGATTATATGCTGAGCTACAGCCCCTACGACAATGTCACCGCAAAGGCCTATCCGCCGATGCTGGTGTCGGCGGGGCTCAACGATCCGCGCGTGACCTATTGGGAGCCCGCCAAATGGGTCGCCAAGCTCCGCGCGACGCGCACCAATGACGCGGCGCTGCTGCTGCGCACCAACATGGGCGCGGGCCATGCGGGCAAGTCGGGCCGCTGGGGCGCGCTGCGCGAGGATGCCGAGGAATTTGCGTTCGTACTGACCCAGCTCGGCGTGGAGAAATAGTCCCTTCTCTTCGTCATTCCCGCTTTCGCGGGAATGACGATATTTTGGGTGACGCGTAAGCGGTTAGGTGTCCTTGCCCAATCGCTCCAGCCACGCCTTGGCCTGTTTGGGTTCGCCCGGAGCGTTCGTCGAGACGGGGCCGCGGGATGCCTCGAACTCCTCGTGCAACGCAAACGGCTGCAATCCCAGCTGATCGCGCATCTGGTCAATTTCGTCGCCGCGGTCGCATAAATCTGTAACGACGGGTTCCCATTTGGCGCGGGTCACGCGATCCTGATTGTGGCCGAACAAGCCCCACGAGCCACCAGCAACCTTGCGCAAGGCATCGAGCAGTACGTCCTCATACTCGGCTTCGAGTTCGGCGCGACGGGCGTCGAGACGCTCAAGGCGATCCGCTCTGCTCATAAAGCCGGCAGATAGCAGCGCGACACCAGCTCGGCTTCCAGCATCGCCGCATTTTTGAACAGGTGCCCCGCAATCCCGACCGATTCGGCACCTTCGATATTCTTCGCGACATCGTCGATGAAAAGCGCGCCCGCGGGGTCGATCCCGAATCGTTCGATGGCGAGATGATAGATCGCGGGATCGGGCTTCATCAATTTCTCGGTTCCCGACACGACGATATCGCGAAAGCGATCGAAGACCGGCTGGGTCGGGCGAAAGCCTTCCCAGAATTCATGCCCGAAATTGGTGATCGCGAAGAGCGGTACCCCCGCCGCATCGAGTCGTTCGACGAGTTCGAGGCTGCCGGGCATCGGGCCGGGGATCGTCTCGTTAAAGCGCGTCGCATAGACGTCGATCAGCGGCACATGTTCGGGAAACTCGGCCTTCAGCTCTGGCACCATATCGGCGAGCGGGCGGCCGGCGTCGTGCTGGAAATGCCATTGCGGCGTCACCACATTTGTCACGAACCATTCGAGCTCGTCATTGTCGGCGATCAGCTTGGCGAAAAGATAACGCAGGTCCCAGTCGAACAGGACGCGGCCGACGTCGAAGATCACGCTGCGGCGAATCATAGGGCGTCCGGACACGCGAAAGCGCCGCCGGAAGCATCCGACGGCGTAACGCTGGTCAGCAAAAGCAAACGGGGCGAAAACACCCCGCGCAGGGGCATCAGCCCTGGCGCGCCTTGAAGCGGCGGTTGGTCTTGTTGATCACATAGGTACGGCCACGGCGGCGGATAACGCGGTTATCCCGGTGGCGGTCCTTCAGCGACTTCAGGCTGTTGCGAATCTTCATGATCTCTGTCCGTAAATCTTGGCGTATTGACGCGAAGCGGCGCAACTATGGGGAAGCGGGTAAAAAGTCAACCGGCTCCCGCCCTTATTTCGTCATCCCGGACTTGATCCGGGATCCACGGCAGCCTCGAAGTCATGGACCCGGCTCCAGTCCGGGTGACGACGTCAGATTAGCCGGCCAGTGCCTTCTGCCGCCGCCGCTGCACCGACGAGCCATATCCCATCGCCTCGCGATATTTGACGACGGTACGCCGGGCGATGTCGTGGCCCTCGGCCGAGAGTTTCTGCGCGATCGTCTCGTCGGAAAGAATCGCCTTTCCATCCTCTGCCTCGATCATCGCCTTGATCCGGCTCTTGACCGCCTCGGCCGACACCGCGCCGTCGCCAGCCACGTCCGAAATGCCCGATGAGAAGAAATACTTGAGCTCGAATAGCCCGCGCGCGCAGCTGAGATATTTGTTGCTGGTGACGCGGCTGACGGTCGATTCGTGCATGCCGATTTCCTCGGCGACCTGGCGCAGCGTCAACGGGCGCATATGCGCGACGCCGTGTAGGAAAAACCCCTCCTGCTGCTTCACGATCGCGCTCGCGACCTTGACGATCGTGCGCTGGCGCTGGTCGAGCGCGCGCACAAGCCAGTTGGCGCCCGCGAGCTGTTCGGAGAGCCAGGCCTTGCTCTTCGCCGCCGCGCCTTGGGCGAGCTCGGTGTAATAGCGGCGGTTGACGAGCAGGCGCGGCAGCGTGCTGCTGTTGATCTCGACCACCCAGCCTTTCGCGGTCTGACGAATATAGAGGTCGGGCACGACCGCCTGCGCGGTGCCGCCGCCGAATTTCAGCCCCGGCTTGGGATCATAGTTGCGCAGCTCGCGAATCATGTCGGCCAGATCCTCGTCGTCGACTCCGCAGATGCGCTTCAGTTGCGGGAAGGCGCCCTTGGCGACGAGATCGAGATGTGCGATCATCGTGGCCATCGCCGGATCGTAACGGTCGGCCTCGCGCGCCTGGATTGCGATACATTCGGCAAGGTCGCGCCCTCCGACGCCCGAGGGGTCGAAGCACTGGATGCCCGCGAGCACCGCCTCGATCAGCGCAAGCGGGACGCCGAGCTGCGCCGCGAGTTCGGCGAGGTCGGCGCGCAGATAGCCCGTCTCGTCGATCAGCGCGACGAGCTGGCCCGCAACGATCGCCTCGATCCCGCCGAAGCGCTCGCCGACCTGCGCGAGCAGATGATCGTGGAGCGTTCCCTCGGCCTCGGCGAAGCTGTCGAAATCGACATCCTCGCTTGCTCCCGACAGGCCGACGCTGTCGCTCGCGCTGTCGTGGTGGAAGCGCTCCTCGGAAAAATCGACATCGAGGTCGTCGGCGGCGCCGCCGTCGGGTGACAGCGCCTGATCGGCGTCGAGCGACGCCGCCTCGGCCACCGGCATGTCGTCGCCGGGCCCGCCATCCGGATCACCCGCGCTCCCGTCGCTATCGGCCGAGGCCGCATCGAGCAGCGGATTGCCTTCGAGTGCTTCGGCCAGATAGGCTTCGAGTTCGAGGTTCGACAACGCCAGCAGCTTGATCGCTTGCTGCAGCTGCGGCGTCATCACCAGCGATTGGGACTGGCGGAGATCGAGGCGCGGACCCAACGCCATCAACAGCTCACCACATCACAGGGAGAAACCCTCGCCGAGATAGAGGCGGCGCACCTCGGGATCGGCGACGAGTTCGGCCGGGGAGCCGGCAAGCAGCACCTTGCCGTCGTAGATGATCGCTGCGCGGTCGACGAGGTCGAGCGTCTCGCGCACATTATGGTCGGTGATCAGCACGCCGATGCCGCGCGTCTTCAAATCGGCGACAAGATCGCGAATGTCGCTGATCGAGAGCGGATCGATGCCCGCGAAGGGCTCGTCGAGCAGCATGATCGACGGATTTGCCGCGAGCGCGCGGGCGATTTCGGCGCGGCGGCGTTCACCACCCGACAGCGCCATCGCCGCCGAATCGCGGAGCCGCGTGAGGCCGAATTCGTCGAGCAGTTCCTCGAGCCGCCGTTCGCGCGACACCCGGTCGGGCTCGGCGAGTTCGAGCACGGCGCTGATATTCTGTTCGACGGTCATACCGCGAAAGATCGAGGTTTCCTGCGGCAGATAGCCGAGGCCGAGAATCGCGCGGCGGTACATCGGCAGTGCGGTGATGTCCGAACCGTCGAGCATGATGCGGCCGGCGTCGGGCTTTACGAGGCCCATGATCGAATAGAAGCAGGTCGTCTTGCCCGCGCCGTTCGGGCCGAGCAGGCCGACGACCTCGCCCTTGCCGACCGACAGCGAGACGTCGGACAGGACGACGCGCTTGTCATAGCTTTTGGCGATCGACACGACCGCAAGACCATTGCCGGCGGCGGCATCCTCGCGGACGTGCGCCTTGTGCTCGGCAACGCCATGGTCGCTTTCGGCAAGCGTTCCCACATTGGATTCGTCGGTCATATGCTGGTCGGTTCCGTTCTATCCCCCGCCGGGCGTTACCCCAGCGACGCGGCGAACGTCAATCTGGCAAGATTTTTGCAGGTATGTTGCAGCGCCGTTTGCGGCGCCGCGTTCAATGCGCGGCTTGCGGTCCGCGCGCGAGGCCCGACAGGGCGAGCTGTTCGTCGATCGCGGCGAGGAGGCGCGTCAGCGCCGCCTCATCCTTTGCCTCGGCACGCGCGACGAGCACGTCCTGCGTGTTCGAGGCGCGGAGCAGCCACCAGCCGTCGTCGGTCAGCACGCGCGCGCCGTCGGTGCGGTCGACCCGCGCGCCCGATGCCGCGAGCCGTTCAAGAACTTCATCCACAACGGCGAATTTGCGCGTCTCGTCGACCTGGAAGCGCATTTCGGGGGTGTTGACCATCGGCGCCATCTGCCCACGCAGTTCGGTCACGCTCTTGCCGAGCTTCGTCGCCGCCTCGATCAGCCGCACCGCAGCGTAAGGCGCGTCGTCATAGCCATAATAGGTGTCGGCGAAGAAGATATGTCCGCTCATCTCGCCCGCGAGCGGACTGCCGGTTTCCTTCATTTTCGCCTTGATCAGGCTGTGCCCGGTCTTCCACATCAGCGGTGTGCCGCCGAGTTCGGCGACGCGGTCGAACAATGCCTGGCTGGCCTTCACATCGGCGATGACGGTCGCGCCGGGATGATCCCTGAGCACCGCGGCAGCGTAGATCTGGAGCAGCTGGTCACCCCAGATCACCCGGCCCTCGCCGTCGATCGCGCCGATGCGGTCGCCGTCTCCATCGAAAGCGACGCCGAAATCGAGGCTCTTTTCCGCGACGAGCCTCCGCAGGTCGGCCAGATTCTTCTCCTCGGTCGGATCGGGATGGTGGTTCGGAAAATGGCCGTCAATGTCGGTGAACAGAAGGTGATGCTCGCCCGGCAGACGCGCGGTGAGCTTTTCGATGACGGTGCCCGCGGCGCCGTTGCCGGCGTCCCAGCCGACACGGAAGGCGCCGCCCGCGAAACCCTCGACCAGCCGGTCGACATAAGCGTCGACGATGTCGATGCTCTGCGAAGAGCCTTCGCCGCTCTCCCAGTCGCCCGCCGCGGCGAGTTCGCCGATCCGCTTAATGTCGGCGCCGTAGAAGGGATGCCCCTGCATCACAAATTTGAAACCATTATAGTTGGGGGGATTGTGGCTGCCGGTTATCTGTATGCCGCCGTCCACATCCTCGGTTGACGCCGCAAAATAGAGCATCGGCGTCGGCCCGAGCCCGACGTTGAGCGCATCCACCCCCGCGTCGTTGATCCCCTTCACCAGCGCATCGGCGAGCATCGGCGACGACAGCCGCCCGTCGTAACCGACCGCGACCCGCCGTCCGCCCGCGCGTGCGATCAGCGTCGCGAAGCTGCGGCCGATCGCATAGGCATCCTTGTCCGACAGCGTATCGCCGACGACGCCGCGGATGTCATATTCGCGCAGCATCGTCGGGTGGAAATCATGGGTCATTTTTTCGTCCTTTGGGGAGAAGGATCGTCAGGCGGCGGCGAACAGGTCGCCATCGGGATGGAACCGCTCGCGCGCGGGAAGATTCAGCCCGCCCATCGCTTCGCGCAGTTCCTGCCGCGCGACGACATGGCCAATCCCCATGCCGCCGAGATGCGCCTTGTCGAGCAAGGTGAGGCCCGCCGGGAAAAGCTCGCGATAGATGACGCGCTCGCCGAGGCCGGGGATGACGCGGAAGCCGACGCGGCGCGACAATTGGCCGAGCGCCTCGCCGACGCGGCGCATGTTGTGCGCGTCGACATGCTGGAGGCGGTTCCTGAGGATGATCCAGTCGATCGTCCGCCCGTCGCTCTTCGCCCTCGCCTTGCGCGCGTCCCAGATCAGCTCCGAATAGAAGCTGGGGCGGGTGACCTGAAAGCTTTCGGGATCGACCTGGCCGATCAGGTCGAAATCGATGAAACTGTCGTTGATCGGGGTGACGAGCGTATCCGCGCTGGTCGCGAGGTGGCGCGCGAAGACATCGTCGCGGCCGGGCGTGTCGGCGACGAAATAGTCGGCTCCTTCGGAAAGCCGCGCGACCTGTTCGTCGAGCTCCGCGATCGTCGAGCCGGTGAAGACTTCGAAGGTCGGCGTCGGCAGGTCGATGCCGCGGCGCTTCGCCGTCTGCTCGCGATTCTCGAGATAGCGGTGAAAGGTGCGCTGGCGCGGATCGAGGTCGATCCCCGCGACGCGCCAGCCCTGGCTTGCGAGCGCGACGGCAAAATGCACGGCACAGGTGGATTTGCCCGTGCCGCCCTTTTCATTGGCAAAGATGATCCGGTGCGGTGCGGGCGTCGTCGTCATGAGCGTTGCGATTTTCCTGTTGGCGGCGCATGGGAGCCGCATGGGTGGTGCCGTTGCGCCGCCAATATCGGAGGCTGGCCGAGCGTGCAAATCATCCGTGACATCGCGATGCTGCACCGTGCCGTTACGGCACTGAAACAGGGCGGCAAGAGCGTCGCGCTGGTGCCGACGATGGGTGCGCTGCACGAGGGGCATCTGTCGCTGGTGCGTATGGGCCGGCGTGTCGCCGACCATGTTGTCGTATCGATCTTCGTCAACCCGACGCAGTTCGGGCCCAACGAGGATTTCGCCGCCTATCCGCGCGACGAAGCGCGTGATGCCGCGCTGCTGGTCGAGGAAGGCGTGAGCCTGCTGTGGGCGCCCGACGTCGCCACCGTCTATCCCGCCGGGCACAGCACGCATATCGAGGTCGCCGAGCTGGGCGCCGATTATTGCGGCGCCGCGCGGCCCGGCCATTTCGACGGCGTTGCGACCGTCGTCGCCAAACTCTTCAACCAGGTTCGCCCCGATGTCGCGATCTTCGGCGAAAAGGACTGGCAACAGCTCGCCATCATCCGCCGCATGGCGCGCGACCTTAATTTCGATATCGACATATTGGGCGCACCGATCGCACGCGATGCCGACGGGCTCGCGCTGTCGTCGCGCAACGCCTATCTCTCGAAAGAGCAGCGCAAGGCGGCGACCGCCTTTCCCGATGCGTTAAAGGCGGCCGCGAGGGCGATCGGCCGCGGTGGCGACATCGCCGAAACGCTCGCCCTTGCCGAGGCGGCGATCGTTGCAGGCGGGTTCGACAGCGTCGACTATGTGACGCTCGCCGACGCCGACAGCCTTGAAAGATTGCATGAATTTCAGAGGCCCGCCCGGCTTCTGGCGGCCGCGCGGATAGGGAAAACGCGCCTGATCGACAATTTGACGGTCGATTGATTAAGGGCATTAATGCCGGATTTCAGCCATTTCTCAAAGATATCCCCAAAAAACTACGCCCATCGTTAACGCTTTGTTGACCATAAGCCGCAAGGTTGGGACCCGAAGCTTCCTGTGGGGGGAAGCGACAGGGGGTTATCATGGCCAACAGTCTGAAGTCTGCCCAATATCTGATCGAAAGCCGTCTGCTCGACGCTGCGCGCGGTGACGCCAATGCCTATTTCGATCTGGGCATCGCCTTTTCCACCGGGACCGGCGGTGTCGATGTCGACCTGATCCAAGCACATAAATGGTTCAACCTCGCGGCGCTCGGCGGCAACAAGGAGGGCCAGCAATGCCGCGCCGACCTGTCCGACGAAATGAGCCGCGACGAAATCGCCGAAGCGCAGCGTCAGGCGCGCGCTTGGCTCGACGGGACGGCCCGCCGTCCCGCCGCCCGCCGCTTCGCGGCCTAATCCTTCCGCTTGAAGGGCGTGTGCCCTTCCAGCCATTCCATTTCGACTGCCTCCGCCTGCCGTTCCTGTTCGAGATAATCGGCGATGGCGCGGCGGAATCCCGGATCGGCGATGAAATGCGCCGACCAGGTGGCGACCGGACCATAGCCGCGCGCGAGCTTGTGGCCGCCCTGCGCGCCGGCCTCGACACGGGTAAGGCCGCGCGCGATCGCAATGTCGATCGCGCGGTAATAGCATAGTTCGAAATGCAGATAGGGGATGTCGGCCTGGCAGCCCCAATAGCGCCCATAGAGCGTATCGGCGCCTAGAAAGTGCAGCGCACCGGCGACAGGCCTTTCGTCGCCATCATAGGCGATCAGCAGGATGATCCGCTCCGCCATATGCTCGCCCATCAGGTCGAACGCCTCACGCGTCAGATAGGGCTGCCCCCATTTGCGCGCGCCGGTGTCCTGATAGAAGAGCCACATCGCGTCCCAATGTTCGGGACGGATCGCATCGCCGGTCAGTTCCTCGATCCGCAGTCCCTCGACCGCGCGCGCGCGTTCCTTCCGAAGCTGCTTGCGCTTTGTCGAGGTCAGCGTGGCGAGGAAGTCGTCAAAGCTCGCATAGCCCGCATTGGCGAAATGAAACTGGATGTCGCGGCGGATCAGCCAGCCCGCCTCTTCGAACAACGGCATCTGTTCGGGCGCGACGAAGGTCGCGTGTGCCGACGACAGGCCGTTCTGCCGCACCACCGCCTCGGCGGCGCGGAGCAAAAGCAGCGCATCATCTTTGTCCTTCGACAAGAGGCGTGGTCCCGGCACGGGGGTAAAGGGCGCCGCGATCTGAAGCTTGGGATAATAGTCCCCCCCGGCGCGGGCCCAGGCGTCGGCCCAGGCATGGTCGAAGACATATTCGCCCTGGCTGTGCGATTTGAGATAGGCGGGCGCGGCGGCGAGCAACCGGCCGCCCTCATCCTCGATCAGAAGCGGCGCCGCTTGCCAGCCGGTGCCCGCCCCGACGCTGCCCGATAGCTCGAGCAGCGACAGAAAGGCGTGCCCGACGAACGGGTTGCCGCCGTCCGTAAGCGCGTCCCAAGCTGCGGCGTCGATCGCGGCGACGCCGGTTCCAAGCGAGATAAGACGCGCCGGCGGGTCGGCCTCGGCCATGGCTTACGCCGGGCGCACCGCGACGATCGCGTCGGCCTCGACTGCGGCGCCGAGCGGCAGCACCGCGACGCCGACCGCGGCGCGCGCATGACGGCCCGCTTCGCCGAACAACGTCTCGAACAGTTCGGACGCGCCGTTGGCGACCTTGGCCTGGTCGGTGAAATCGGGCGCGCTGTTGACGAAGACGCCGAGCTTCACGACACGCTCGACGCGCGACCAGTCGCCGCCGAGCGCCTGCCCGATCTGCGCGACGAGCATCAATGCGACGCGCTGCGCGGCATCCTGCCCGCCGGCAACATCCATGTCGTTGCCAAGGCGGCCGGTGACGACCTGTGCGTCGCGGAACGGCAGCTGGCCACTGACATAAAGCAGGCCCCCATGCTCGACGACGGGAACATAGGCCGCGACGGGTGCAGCGGGCTTGGGGAGGTCGAGGCCGAGTTCGGCGAGTTTCGCGGCGATGTCCATGATGCGTCCTTTATGCGAGTTCGGGGGCGGGGGCAGGGATGTTTTCGGTGAGGCGGGCCAATATCCAGTCTCTCGCCACGTTCCAATCGTCGATTCGGGCATGCGCTGTCTCTTATACACATCTGACGCTGCCGACGAAGCTAGAAGTGTA